>VBPB01000156.1 GCA_005893365.1 Candidatus Eiseniibacteriota bacterium | reverse complement strand
GCCGGTCCCGGAGGGCGTCGTGACCGTCACGAAGCCAGTCGTGGCGCCCGCCGGAACCGTGGTCGTGATCTGACCATCGTTCACCACCGTGGCGGTGGCGGTGGTCACGTTGAACGCGACCCGGGTGGCGCCCGTGAAGTACTGGCCGGTGATCGTCACCGGGGTGCCCACGGTCCCGGCCGTCGGGTTGAGCTGCGTGATGCGCGGCACGAGCAGGGTGAATGGCTGGGCGCTGGCGCCGGTCCCGGAGGGATTCGTGACCGTCACCAGCCCGGTCGTGGCGCCCGCGGGAACCGTGGTCGTGATCTGGCCATCGTTCACCACCGTGAAGGTGGCGGCGGTCCCGTTGAACCTGACGCCCGTCGTGCCCGTGAAGAACTGGCCGGTGATCGTCACCGGGGTACCGACGGTCCCGGCGGTCGGGCTGAGCTGGGTGACGTTGGGCCCGAGGATCGTGAACGTCTGGGCGCTGGTGCCGGTGCCGTTGGGGTTCGTGACCGTCACGAAGCCGGTCGTGGCGAAGACCGGGACCGTGGTCGTGATCTGCGTGTCATCCATCACCGTGAAGTTGGCGGTGGTCCCGTTGAACCTGACGCTCGTCGTGCCGGTGAAGTTCTGGCCGGTGATCGTCACCGGATTCCCCACGGTGCCGGCGGTCGGACTGAGCTGCGTGATGAGCGGTCCGGGGACGGTGAACACCTGGTCGCTGGTCGCCTCGCCCACGGAGTAGCTGACCGTCACGGGGCCGCTCGTGGCCCCGAGCGGGACCGTGGCGTCGATCTCGCCATCGTTGACCACCGTGAACGGGGCGGACGTGCCGTGGAATGCGACCATGTAGACGTTCGCCAGATGCCGGCCGGTGATCGTCACCAGGGTGCCCGCGGGACCGGACGTCGGACTGATGCCCGTGATCACCGCCCCGAGTCCGACGAAGAAGTTCGCGCCACTGCTCCCCGACCCCCCGTTGGAGGTCGCGACGACGATGGGCCCGGAGAGGGCGTCGTCCGGGACCGTGGCCTGGATCTGCGTCGCCGAGACCACGGTGTAGGCGGCCGACCCCCCGCCGAAGTCGACCCGGATCACCCCGGTGAAGTTGGTCCCGTTGATCGTCACCACCGTGCCCGGCAGCCCCGAGGTCGGCGAGAAGGAGGTGATGATCGGGAACGGACCGAAGAGCGGGAGGTTCGGCAGATCGGCGCGAGCGGGGCGAGGCGGCGACAGGAACGCCGCCGCCGAGAGGATCACCAGCGATGCTATCCAGCCCAGACGACCGCGTGAATGCATGGCACCACCCCCTTCGTTGGCAAGGGCGGGCGCGCCCACTCCAGGCGGGCAGGGATTCCGCAGTGGCGAGGGGAGACTGGGAGTCCGTGCACCATCATCGAGAGTGGCCATCTTGGCGGCATCGGCGCGTGGCCCGCCACTCCCACAATGCCGGAATCCTACTCCCGCAGCCGCCCGGCGTCGAGCCGACCCCGGCCCGCCCGCCGCGGCGGCGATCAGCGTGACCAAACTCCAGGGCAGAGCCAGGACGCGATCGGGCGACGTCGCGACTCAGCGCATGCGCGTCTCCGGCGCTCCCCAGCCCGCGCCGCGGCCGCTCCACGACTGTTCGCTGAGCGGCAGGTGGCCGACGTCGCTGAACATCACCAGCCGCGTCGTGCCGTCGGGGCGCACGGCGAGGATGGTCAGCGAGCCGTTCCCGATGTCCATGTCGCGCCAATGACCGGGGTCGCCCGCCAGCGCCCGGCTCACGAACCAGCGGATCACGTTGCCGTGGCACACCAGGACGTCGTGACGATCCGCTTGGGCGGCGGGCGTCATGTACTTGGCCCAAGCCAGGACGAGGGTCGAGTCGCAATGGGTCGCCGGATCGGACGAGCGGTTCCCCGTCCCGTCGGCGCGGATCGAGGCCGGCGTGCACTCCGAGAGCAACGAGTCCTGCGTGGGCGTGCGCTTCATCTCCACGCCCATGTCGGTGGCGGTCTCGCGCGCGCGTCGCAGGGCGCTGCTGACGAACGTGGTCGGCGTGACCGGCAGGGCCGCCAGCCGTGCGCCGATCAGGTGCGCCTGCCGGTGACCGAGCGCATTGAGACCGTTGCCGGTGACCTCGTCCACCGTCGAGTCGCGGTCGTACGCCCCGTGGCGGACCAGATAGATGTAGTGGATGCCCGGGTTCGGCCGCGCCGGCGCCTGGGCCAGCACGCCCGGCGCCTCGAGCGTGAGCAGGGCGAGCAGGATCAGGCCGATTCGTGGGTGTCGCACGGCGCCTCCGCCAAGGTGGACCCGGTGGGTCATCGCGCGGGCGCTCAGGGGGCGGCGCCCGCATCGCCATTGTGCCTGCCACCCTGCGGGGACTCAAACCCGGCGCGGCGCGGCGGACCGCATCGTGCCGACCCGAGCCGGCCGCGGTATGCGCCGCGACTAGAACCGCACCTGCGCCTGCGTGATCACCGTGCGCACGCCCGCCTGGCTCGCTCCGGCCCGCCGCGCCACGTAGTCCACCGACAGCCGCGAGCGTCCGCCCCCCAGGTCCAGATTGGCGCCGACCGTGGTCGCCCGGATGTGCCCGGCCCGTCCGAGCGGCGGACGCGTGACCGGCGCCGGCGATCCAGGCGTGGCGGCGGGCGGGGTCGCCGGGGCCTGTCCGAGCGCCACGCCGGCGGAGACGGTGAGGACCACGGCGGACGCGAGGACGAGGCGACGGAGCACGGTCATCGACCTCCAACAATGGGGGCAGTGCGGGCAATGCGGGCGCTGCGGGCCAGGGCATTCGCGGTTGATGGAGGGACATTCATGGCACATAATGACGTATGATATCCAGAATTGATTGCCTCATACGACCCTTAGTGACCGCCTGGGGCCACGACCAGGCGACGGAGTCCCGCCATGGACACGCTCAACGCCGACCAGGCCGCCGCGATCCTGCACATGAATCCCAAGCGCGTCCGCGCCCTCGCGCGCGCCGGCAAGCTCCCGGCGGTCCGCGTCGGGCGGCGCTGGCTGTTCGCCCGCGAGCGACTCGAGGGACTCCTCGGCGTGGAACCCAAGGCCCCCCCGCTCACCATCGCCGGACTCAGCGCCCGCAACCACCTGCGGGGCCGCATCCGCTCGCTGCAGGTGGAGGGCCTGATGGCCGAGGTGACGCTCGACGTCGGCGGCCAGGCGCTGGTGGCGATCATCACCCGTGCGTCGGTCGAGCGGCTTGGCCTCGCGGTCGGCGACCAGGTCCAGGCGGTCATCAAGTCCACCGAAGTGATGGTGGCCAAGTGATCCTTCGGCGGGCGCCGCGCGCGCGGCGCATCGCGCCGGCGCTCGCCTTGGCCCTCGCGCTCGCGGGCCTCGCCGTGGCAATCGGTCCCGCGGTCGCGGCCACGCCCCCGGCGACGCTCACGGTGTTCGCGGCCGCCTCGCTGGCCGAACCGTTCACCGAGCTGGCCCGCATGCTGGAGCGCCAGCGGCCCGGACTCGTGGTGCGGCTCAACCTGGCGGGCTCGCAGCAGCTCGCGGCCCAGATCGAGCAGGGGGCGCGCGCCGACCTCTTCGCCTCGGCCGACGCGCGGTGGATGGCCTATCTCGCCACGCGCGACCTGCTGGACGGCGCGCCGCGCGTCTTCGCCCGCAACCGGCTGGTCATCATCGTCCCGCGCACCAACCCGGCCCGGATCGGCCGGCTCCAGGATCTCGCGCGGCGCGGCGTCAAGGTGGTGCTCGGGGCTCCTGCGGTGCCGGCCGGCGCCTACAGCCGCGAGGTCCTGCGCCGCCTCGCCAGCCTCCCGGGCTTCCCCTTGGACTTCGCCGGCAGGGTGCTCCGCAACGTGGTCTCGGAGGAGGAGAACGTGAAGTCGGTCGTGGCCAAGGTCCAGCTCGGCGAGGCGGACGCCGGGATCGTCTATCGCTCCGACGTCAACGCCGCGGCGGAACGGGACCTCCGCACCCTCGCGCTCCCCGACCCGGCGGACGTGGTGGCCGAGTATCCGATCGCGCGCCTGCGCGGCGCGCCCGACGCGGCCGCCGCCCAGGCATTCCTGGCCCTGCTGGCCTCGCCCGAGGGGGGCGCGGTGCTCGCGCGCCACCACCTGGCCCCGGTCGCGCCGGCCAAGCCCTGAGGTGAGCGCATGGCACGCGGAGCGCCCGGCGTGAGAGCCGTCGCGTTGCGTATCGCCACCGGCTTGGCCGCCGGCGTGATGCTCGCGCTGCTGGCGCTGCCGCTGGCCGCCCTGCTGCTGCGCGTCCCGCCGGAGCGCATGCTGGCGCGGATCGGCGAGCCGGTGGTGCTCGCCGCACTCCGCCTGAGCCTCATCACCAGCCTCGCCGCCACCGCCCTGGTGGTGGTCTTGGGCCTGCCGCTCGCCTGGCTGCTCGCGACCCACACCTTCCGCGGCAAGCGCGCGCTCGAGCTCCTGGTCGACCTGCCGATGGTGTTGCCGCCCACGGTCGCGGGGCTCGCCCTGCTGCTGGCATTCGGCCGCGCCGGGCTCGCCGGCCGGGCGCTCTCGGCCTGCGGCGTCACCCTGCCCTTCACCACCGCCGGGGTGATCGTGGCGCAGGTCTTCATGTCGGCGCCGTTCTTCATCGTCCCGGCCCGCGCCGGGCTCGCCTCGGTCGAGCGGCGCTACGTAGACGCGGCCGCCACGCTGCGGGCGGACCCGATCCGCACCTTCTTCCACGTCCTGCTGCCGCTGGCGCGCCCGTCGCTCCTCGCCAGCGTCGCCATGAGCGGCGCGCGCGCCCTGGGCGAGTTCGGCGCCACCATCACCTTCGCCGGCAACCTGCCGGGGACCACCCAGACCATGCCGCTGGCGGTCTACCTCGCGCTCCAGACCGATCTCCAGGCGGCGGTGACGCTCTCGGTGATGCTGGTCATCCTCTCGATGGCCCTGCTGCTCGGCCTGCGCGCGGTGCCCACCCATGCGCTCTGGCGCCCGAGCGATGCTGCGCGCGCATCTCGATAGGCGCCTCGGCGACTTCCACCTCTCGGCCCGGCTCGAGGCCGGGCGGGCGGAGACGCTGGTGCTCGTGGGCGAGAGCGGCTCGGGCAAGAGCACCGTGCTGCGCCTGCTGGCGGGCCTGCTCCGGCCGGACGCGGGGCGCATCGCGCTCGACGACACGGTCTGGTTCGATGCCGCGGCCGGCGTCGAGCTGCCGCCGTGGCGACGGGCGGTGGGCTGGGTGCCGCAGGACTACGCGCTGTTCCCGCACCTCACCGTGGGCGAGAACGTGGCGTTCGGCCTGCGCTCGGCGGGCGCTCCGGCCCAAGCGACGTGGCTCGCGGTCCGGCGCACGCTCGAGCGCTTCGGCATCGCCGACCTCGCCGCGCGGCGACCCGGGGAGCTCTCGGGCGGCCAGCAACAGCGCGCCGCCCTGGCGCGGGCGCTGGCGCTCGAGCCACCGCTGCTGCTCTTGGATGAACCGCTCGCCGCCCTCGACGTCACCACCCGGCGCTCGGTGCGCGCCGAGCTGCGCCGCCTGCTCGAGTCCCTCCCCTGCGTGACTGTGTTCGTCACCCACAGCCCGGCCGAAGCGCTCGTGCTCGGCGACCGCATCGCCGTCCTGGAGGGCGGGCGCGTCGCGCAGGACGGTCCCCGCGAGGAGCTGCTGCGCCACCCGCGCTCGGGCTACGTGGCCGAGCTGATGGGGCTCAACCTCTTCCGCGGGCGGGTCGTGAGCCGTGCCCCCGGCGGCGTCGCGCGCGTGGCGGTCGGCGGGGCCACGCTCATGGCGATGGACCCGGGGACGGAGGACGAGGTGTTCCTGCTCGTCGATCCGCGCGAGGTGACGCTCCACCTCGGGTCCCCGGCCGGGAGCGCCCAGAACCTGCTGCGCGGCGCGATCGCCGAGATCGTCCCCGAGCCCCCGCAGGGCGACCGGCTGCGCGTGGTCCTGGCGAGCGAGCCGCCGATCGTCGCCGAGGTCACCGCCCAGGCGGTCGCGGCGCTCGCGCTGCGCCCCGGGCTCGAGGTGACGGCGGCCTTCAAGGCGACCGGCGTGCGCAGCTACCGCTGAGGCGGCGCGCGGCCGGGAACGCGACGGGCTCCGCAGGCGCAGAGCGCCGTCGCGGTAGCGGTGCGACCGACTGGCTAGGGCTTCACGGTGAACGCCGCCGAGGCGCGGGTGGTGTCCCAGTCGAGGTCGAGCGTCCCGCCGTCGGCCCCGGGCACGATGGCGATGGTGAAACGTTCGATCACCGCGGGCAGGGGGCTCACCGTCATGTCGATCGTGTAGAGATCCTTCTCGGCCTTGTGCGCGGTGCCCCACTGACCGGTCTCGCTGTTGACGACCAGCTTCCAGCCGGCGGCGCCCGGGATGGTCCACAGCGTGTAGAAGCCGGCCGGCACGACGGTGCCCCCGAAATCGAGCGCCTTGTCGGTCTTGAACTGGGTCGCCGCGTTGGCGCCGGTCCGCCAGACCTCGCCGTAGGGCACGATGCCGCCGTAGACGACGCGCCCGCGCTTGGCGGGGCGCCCGTAGTCGATCCACAGCGCGGCGCCGCCGGCCATGGCGCGCACCGTATCGCGCGGCGAGAGCACGCCCAGCCCGCCGCCCGACTGCTCGCGCGCCGCGAAGCTCGCGGCCAGCGCCGCCACGTCCAGGCTCGCCACGCGCTCCACGCTCACCTTGCCGGTGCCGGCGATCGGCAGGACGCCCAGCAGGCGTCCGGTCTTGTCCACCCGCGCGTGGAACTGGTCCTGGTGGCCGTTGAAGATCGAGACCGAGTCGGGCCCGAGCCGGTGCAGGCTCAGCCAGTCGGTGTTGCCCGCGCCGAGCAGGTACATGGTGGTGCGCAGGCTGTCCGCCTGGCTCTTGACGAAGCCCATCAGCACCGCCTCGTAGCCGCTCCACGGGCTCGAGCCCGGGACGACCAGCATCCCCGGCACCATCGCGACGCTGGTGCTGGTCGGCGCCCCGTTCCCGTTGCGCGTCTGCATGCGCAGCGAATCGGCGCCGGGCGTCACCTCGACGGTCTGGGTCGGCGCCTCGGCGCCGGGCGGGGTCACGACCACCGACA
>VBPB01000411.1:3423-3948 GCA_005893365.1 Candidatus Eiseniibacteriota bacterium | reverse complement strand
CATGGCCTACAAGGGCGCCATCATGGTGGACGACGGCGAGCTCTATCAGGTGATGAAGCAGGCGGCGAAGCTGGGAGCCGTGGTCACCGTGCACGCCGAGAACGGCGACGCGGTGGCGGCCCTGCAGAAGGAGCTGATCGCGGCCGGCATGGTGGGCCCCGAGTACCACCCGGTGTCGCGCCCGAGCGCGGTCGAGGGCGAGGCCACCGAGCGGGCGCTGGTGATGGCCGCCCTGCACGGCACGCGCGCCTACATCGTCCACATGACCTGCAAGGAGTCGGTGCAGGCGCTCGAGCGCGCCAAGCTGCGAGGCCAGAAGTGCTACGGCGAGACCTGCCCGCAGTACCTGCTGCTCGACGACACGGTGTTCACCAAGCCCAGCTTCGAGGGCGCGGCCTACGTCATGAGCCCGCCCATCCGTCCGCCGCTCCTGGGGCACCACGACGCGCTCTGGACCGGCCTTTCGACCGGCATGCTCGACTCGGTCGGCACCGACCACTGCCCGTTCACGATGGAGCAGAAGCG
>VBPB01000411.1:2351-3408 GCA_005893365.1 Candidatus Eiseniibacteriota bacterium | reverse complement strand
TCGAGGACCGCCTTGCACTCCTCTACACCTACGGCGTCTGCGCGGGGCACTTCGACGTGCAGCGCATGGTGGCGCTCGGCAGCACCAATCCGGCGCGCATCTTCGGCCTCTATCCGCGCAAGGGGACGGTCGCCGTCGGCGGCGACGCCGATCTGGTGCTCTACGATCCGAGCGGCGAGAGTGTGCGCAGCGCCAAGACCCACCACTCGAAGTGCGACCGGAACATCTTCGAGGGCTTCAAGGTGAAGGGCAAGGTCACGTGCGTGGTCGTGAACGGCCGCGTCCAGTTCCGCGACGGCGCGCTCGACGTGCAGCGCGGCGCCGGACGGTTCATCAAGCGCGAGGTGACGCATGCCGCGGCGCCGCACACCGCGGGCGTGGCGGGACGGGCCGGGTAGGCGCCGCCCGATGTCGACCGGCCGCACGGTCGCCTTCGCCTGCGCCGTCGCCCTCGCGGCGGCGCTGACGCTCGATGTCGCCGCCGCCGCCCCGGTCGGGGCCGCGCCGCCGGCCGAGGCGCCCGACCTCGCCGCGGCGCGGCAGGTGTTCCAGCGCAACCTCGACGCGATCCGGCATCGCGATCGCGAGGCGTACCTCGCCTGTTACCTGCACCGCGAGAGCCTGGCCCGTACCGGCCCCACCGGCTTCACGCTCGGCTACGCTTCGGTCGAGTCCACGCGCAGCAGCTCGTGGCCCGACCACTTCGAAGCGCTCGACCTGCGCCTGACGCCGATCGGGCCCGGGGTGGTGTACGGCACCTACCGCTATCGCGTCCGCTACGGGGCCGAAGAGCAGAGCGGTCTCTCCGAGCGCGTCTTCATCGCCACGCCCGAGGGCTGGCGCATCGCGGTCTCGACCGCGTTCCAGGGCCTGCCAGGCGTCCCGCCGCCGCCGCGAGCGATCGTCGGCGCCACGCTGGTGGACGGGCGCGGCGGCCCGCCCATCCGCGACGCGGTGGTGGTGCTGCGCGACGGCCGGATCGAGTGCGCGGGGCCGCGCGCGGCCTGCCCCGTGCCCGCGGGCGTGGACACGCTCGATGCGCACGGCACCTGGCTCC
>VBPB01000411.1:1772-2298 GCA_005893365.1 Candidatus Eiseniibacteriota bacterium | reverse complement strand
ACCCGGCTGCGCACGCACGCGGCCCGGTTCCACCGCGCCTGGCTGGCCTCGGGGGTGACCGCCGTGTTCGACGTGGGCGGCTTCCCGTGGACGCTGCGCATGGCCGCCGATGCCGAGCGCAGCACCGAGGCGCCGCACGTCTCGGCGGTGGGCCCGCTGCTCTCGACCGTCGACCACTGGCTCAACCTGCCCGCCGAGCGCCAGTTCATCTACCTGAGCGACACGACCGCGGCACGCCAGGGCGTGCGCTACCTCAAGGCGCTCGGCTCGGCGGCCATCAAGGTGTGGTTCATCGTCCGTCCGGGGAGCGACTTCGCGGCGATGGAGAGCGCCGTGATGGCGGCGGGGGACGAGGCGCGCCGCGCCGGGCTGCCGCTCATCGTCCACGCGACCGGCCTGCGCGAGGCCAAGGCGGCGCTGCGGGCGGGCTGCCGGCTGCTGGTCCACAGCGTGGACGACCTGCCGGTGGACGCGGAGTTCCTGGCGCTGGCGAAGGCCAACCACACGCTCTACTGCCCGACGTTGA
>VBPB01000411.1:0-1719 GCA_005893365.1 Candidatus Eiseniibacteriota bacterium | reverse complement strand
GTGGTCGACTCGCTCACGCGGGCCCACATCGCCGGCACCGCCGGCGCGGCGCGGCTCGCCGGGCAGACGCGGCCGGTGCCGCGCGCCTCACGGCTCGACAGCCTGCGCCGCACCATGGCCGCGAACCTCCTGCGCGTGGTGCGCGCCGGCATCCCGGTGGCGTTGGGCACCGACGCCGGCAACCCGCTCACGCTGCACGGCCCCGCGGTCTACGCCGAGATGGAGGCCATGCAGCGCGACGGCATGCGGCCGATGGAGGTGATCGTCGCGGCGACCCGCGGCGGCGCCATGGCGATGGGGCGCGACGCCGAGTTCGGCACCGTCGTGGCCGGCAAGGCGGCTGACCTGGTCATCGTCGGCGCCGATCCCACTCGCGACGTCGCGAACCTACGACGCGTGCGCTGGGTGGTGCGCGGCGGCGTCGTGCGCTCGCAGGCCGAGTTATGCGCCGCGATCCGGGTGGCGCGGGACTAAATGCCTTCGCCTGATTCGGAATTAGTAGGCATAGACCATTGAAAACGTGAGACCTGCCTTGTATTCCTTGGATGCAGTCGCGAAACGACACCAAGGGACAAGGAGGTCTCACGATGACACTTCGAATGAGACGACGCACACGGTTGTGGCTGCGCCGGCTGGACCGCAAGACTCGTGATGCGGAACTCCGCGTGCGCTGTCGCGTGCTGCTGAAGGTGGCGGCCGGCAAGACGCGCAACGCGGCTGCGCGTGAGGTCGGCTGCGTCCCCTCGACCGCGGTGCGCATCGTAGCGCGTTTCGAGGCTCAGGGGGAAGCCGCGCTGCTGGACGGTCGGAGCGAGAACGGACGGCCCAAGGTGGACGACGACGTCAAGGCCGGGATCTGCCAGATCCTGGAGCAGAGCCCGCCCAACTTCGGCTTTCCGCGCCCGACCTGGACGCTCGAGCTGCTCGCGCGGGTGATCCAGCAGGGGCTGCAGGTCGAGTTGTCGGTCGGGCACCTGTGGAAGGTCCTGAGGCGGCTGCGGGTGCATTGGGGGCGTCCTCGTCCGATCGTGCGCTGCCCGTGGAAAGCCGCGCACCGCGCGGCCCGCATCGCCTCGCTGCGGCGGCTTGCCCACACCCGGCGAGCGGGTGAGGTGGTGCTCTACGTGGACGAGGTCGATCTCCACCTCAACCCCAAGATCGGTCCCGACTGGATGCTGCCCGGCACCCAGCGGGAAGTGGTGACGCCCGGGCAGAACGAGAAGCGTCATCTGGCAGGCGCCTACGATCCCACCCACCAGCGACTCGTCTACGTCACCGGCGACCGCAAGGCGACCTGGCTGTTCCTCAACCTGCTGCGCGCGCTGCTGGACGCCTATCGCTGGGCCCGCCGCATCCATCTGATCCTCGACAACTACGTCATCCACAAGAGCCGCCTGACCCAGGCCTGGCTCGGTCGCCACGGCGCCCGCCTGCGGCTCCACTTCCTGCCGCCGTACTGCCCGAGTGAGAACAAGATCGAGCGCCTGTGGCTCGACCTGCACGCCAACGTCACCCGGAATCATCGCTGTCGCACCATCGACGAGTTGCTGCGCGCGGTACACGGCTACCTCGCCCGGCGGTTCGATCTCGCTCAAGTCATTGCCTATGCTGCCTGACCACGACTTTGCCGAATCAGGCGAAGGCATTTAGAATAGCCGCAGCAGGTCCAAGGCGCGCGCGTAGCCGAAGCTCCAGCGCGCGGCATCGCCGTGGGCCCCG
>VBPB01000410.1 GCA_005893365.1 Candidatus Eiseniibacteriota bacterium | reverse complement strand
CGCTCGCCCACGACTTGCACGCTTCCCTCCACCACGCTTCCCACGCCCAGCTCGCTGGCGATCTGCTTGAGCGGCTTCGATGTGCCCTGATAGCCCATCACCGAGGTGCGACTGATCACCTTGAGCGCCGCGATCTTCGAGAGCTGGGTCAGCAGCTCATCCTGCAGGCCGCCCGCGAAGTAGGCGTACCGCCCCTCGCCGCTCAGGTTCTGGAACGGCAGCACCGCGATCTCGCTGCGCGGGTGGCCCGGCATGGCCGGAGCCGGAACGGGGGCGTGCGCCTCGCGGCCGGGGCGCAGCACGAGCAGCGCGACCAGGGCGACCGTCACCGCCGCGGCGCCGCCGATCCACGCCCGCCGCCGCCCGCGGCGCGCCGGCCGCGCGGCCGCAGAGCCCGGGACCGACGCCGCGCCCGACTCCTGGTGGGCGAGCGCCGCGGCGAACTGGGCGACCGAGGCAAAGCGGTCGGCCGGCGTCTTCACCAGCGCCCGCGCGATCGCCGTCGCCACGCGCCCCGGCACGGCGGGGCGGATGGTCGTGACGCTCGGCGCCGCCGCCGTCAGGTGCTGGTGGACGAGACTCTCGACCGTGGGCCCGGTGAAGGGCGGCTGCCCGGCCAACATCTCGTACAGCACGCAGGCCAGGGAGTAGAGATCCGAACGGCCATCGACCTCCCGGGAGCCCGCCGCCTGCTCCGGGCTCATGTACGCGGGCGTCCCCATCATCGCGCCCGCCTGCGTCATCGTCACCGTCCGCGTGTCGGCACCCGCGGCCGCGATGGCCCGCGCGATCCCGAAATCCGCCACCACCGCGTGTCCGCTCTGCACGAGGATGTTCTCGGGCTTGATGTCCCGGTGGACCACGCCACGGCCGTGGGCGTAACTCAGCGCGTCGGCGACCTCGCGGGTGATCCCAAGGGCGTCGTCAAGGGGCAGCTGCTTCTCGCGCGTGAGGCGCCCTCGCAGCGACTCGCCCTCGACGTAGGGCATGACGTAGTAGAGCAGCTCGCCCGCCGCGCCCGAGTCCATCACCGGCAGGATGTGGGGGTGGCTCAGACGCGCCGCGGTCTCGATCTCGCGCTCGAACCGCCGGGGGCCGATCTCGGCCGTCAGCTCGGGGCGGAGCACCTTGAGCGCGACCTGACGGCGGTGGCGGAGGTCCTCGGCCAGGAACACCACCGCCATGCCGCCCGCGCCCAGCTCGCGATGAATGCGATAGCGCGAGGCCAGCGAATCCTGAAGTCGTCCGAGCAGCTCGGCCATTCGGATCTCCCGCCCGCCTGACGGCCGGCAGCGCCGCGGGACCCCTGAGGCAACTCAAGCGTCACCATCGAGCAGGCCGACGGCACGCGCACGACTTACGCGCGGGTGCCCGCCGGGCCGTAGGCGCCCCCAGGTCCCACCGCTCGCGACCGCCCGGAGCGCGGCCCCCGCCTGCGCTCCGGGCCCGCGCTCCGGGCCCGCGCTCCGGGCTTGCACGCGCCCCGGGGCGCGTTGCACACTGCGCCTCGCGACCGCGAGCATCGTGCCCGCATCGCCGACCGGGCACTCTCAGGAGGTTTCGATGCCGCAGCCTCGCCATGTCTTCTCCGCACTCGCCGTCGCCGCCCTGCTCGCCCTCGCGAGTGCCGCCCTCGCCGCCAAGACGGTCACGCTGCCGCCCAGCGGCGACAACCAGTTCTGCTCGGTCACCCAGGGCATCGGGCTGGTGCGCGTCACGGTCGAGTACAGCAGCCCCAACGTGCATGCGCCCGACGGGAAGGACCGCGCCGGCCACATCTGGGGGGAGCTCGTGCCCTACGGGCTCTATGACCTGGCCTACAACGGCTGTAAGGAATGTCCGTGGCGCGGCGGCGCCAACGAGAACACCACGTTCACCGTGTCGCACCCGGTGAAGATCGAGGGGCACGAGCTCCCGGCCGGCTCGTACGGCATGTTCTTCATCGCCGGCAAGGACGAGTGGACGGTCATCTTCTCCAAGAACTCCCAGTCGTGGGGCGCGTTCTGGTACGACTCGACCGAGGATCAGCTGCGCGTGCACGTCAAGCCCAACGCGTGCGAGTACCACGAGTGGCTCACCTACGACTTCACCGACCGCGAGACCGACCACGCCACGCTGGCGCTGCGCTGGGAGCGGCTCGAGATCCCGGTCCGCATCACGGTCGACGACATGGTCGGCGTCTACGTCGCCAACCTGAAGCAGGAGTTCCGCAACGCCCAGGCGTTCGAGTGGCGCAACTACCGCGACGCCGCGATCTTCTGCCTCACCTCGAAGGCGCATCTCGACCAGGGGCTGCTGTGGGCGCAGGAGGCGGTGAGCCGCCCCGGCAACGGGGTCGAGAACTGCCTCACGCTCTCGGTGCTGGCCGAGCTGCAGCTGGCCAACGGCATGACCGCCGAGGGCGAGAAGACCATGGACAAGGCGATCAACATGCCGGATGCGACGCCGATCGACGTCCATGGCATCGCGCGCTTCCAGCAGATGTCGGGCAACACGCCGCTGGCCAAGAAGGTCTTCGCCTACAACGCCAAGCGCTTCCCCGACAAGTGGCCGGTCAACCTGGGGATGGCCCGCTCGTACGCGCTCTCGGGCGACAACAAGCAGGCGATCGCCTACGCCAAGAAGGCGCTCCCGCAGGCGCCGGACGACGCCAACCGGAAGAACATCGAAGCGCTCATCCAGCAATGGAGCGCGCCGGCGGCTCGGACCGGACGGGTCGGCGCGGGTCACAGGGGAGGGGCACGACGCGCGTCGTGCCCCTCTCGTTGTTTGGGGCGCGCTTCAATCGCAACGGTTTGCGCGTGCCAACTGTCCCCGGGGACAGTTGGCACGGCCCGCCGGACTCCATACGGCTCAGTCCTCGACCGTGGCCTCGGGCGCTTCCTTGGGCGGCTCCTGGGGCCGCACCATCACCGTCTTCTCGTTGGTGCACAGTGCCAGCCCGGGCGGGCCCTTCCTCGGCTTGCGCACGTACTTCTTGCGCGTGACGATCACCGGCACGCGGCCGGCGGTGCGGGCCTGCGAGTAGAACGCGGCCCACGACGCCACCTCCTCGACGGTCGCCTTGGACGGCTCGTTCTTGCCCTTGCCGCGCCGCAGCACCACGTGCGAGCCGGCGGCCCCGTGGACGTGGAACCAGTAGTCCTCGGGACGCGCGAGGTGATGCGTCAGGTAGTCGTTGCCCTCGTTGTTGCGGCCGATGAGCACGTCCCAGCCCTCGTCGGTCTTGAGTCGCCGCGGCTGGAGCCGCGCCGACGGGGCGCGCTCCTCGCCGCTCGCCACCGCCGCCATGCGCCCGGCCCGCGCCGGCTTCGCGGCCGCGCCGGGGCTCTGGAGGGCGAATGCGGCCTCCAGGTCGGCATCGAGCGTCAGGTCGTCGATGCGCGCGGTGTCGGCCCCGCCGTCTTCGACCACCGCCACGCGCGCCAGCAGCACCTCCAACTCGTGCGCCTCGGCCTTGGCGGCGGCGAGCCGCGGCGGCACTTGCTTCAGGCCGCGCGCGGCCTTGGCCGCCCGCTTGAAGTACCGGGCGGCGTTCGCCTGGGCGCTCACCTTGGGATCCAGTTCGATCGTCAGGTTGCGCGCGGCGTCGCTCGGGTCGGGCAGCACGACCGACGCCACGCGCGGCGGCACCTGACGCAGGTAGGAGAGCAGCGTCTCGCCCCAGGCGCGGAACTCGCCGGCGCGCTCGGCCTCGGCCAGATCGCCG
>VBPB01000155.1:7087-11608 GCA_005893365.1 Candidatus Eiseniibacteriota bacterium | reverse complement strand
GGGTCGCGCGGCGCGCGCTCGGCGACCAGACGCGTGGCGACCGCGAAGTGGTCGGGGATGCCGACCGAGGTGCCGCCGAACTTCATCACGATCATCGCAGCGTCTCCTCCCGGGCGCGGTGCCGCCGCGCGGCGATGGCCTGCGACCGGCCTCCGCATCCGCGCCGGCGGCGCGCGGGCCGCCGGCGCGGGAGGAGAATGTACACGAGCGCGAGCGGCCCGGTAGGGTACGATGCCGCGCACGGTCGGCCGCCTCACGCCTCCCAACGCGAGGACCCCAGGGATGACGGCTCCCTCCACCACCATCATCGTCGGCGCGGGCTTCGGCGGCATCGCCGCGGCGCGCCGCCTGCGCACGCTCACCGGCCGCCGCCGCCCCGAGCAGGTCAGCCGCCGCCTCTCCGCGATCACCCGGTATGGTCTCGAGTTCCGCTGCGCCGAGGTGGTCGGCGTTGATCCCGCGCAGCGCGTGCTCGAGATCGCCGGCGACCGGGTCAAGGCGGACGCGTTGGTGTTGGCACCGGGCGCTCACCTGACGCTCGATCCACTGCCGGGGGCGGCGGGCGTGGCGCATCAGTTCTACGAGCTGGACGGGGCGCTGCGGCTGCGCGACGCGCTCGACGCGTTCAAGGGCGGCCGCGTGCTGATCGCCATCATCGCGCCGCCGTACAAATGCCCGGCCGCGCCGCACGAGGCGGCCCTGCTGCTCCACGAGCGGCTCACGCGCCGTCCGGGCCCTGAGCACTTCTCGATCGGCCTGGTCACCCCCGAGCCGCAGCCGATGCCGGTGGCGGGGCCGACCGTGGGGGCCGCGGTGCGCGAGCTGCACGAGCGGCGCGGCATCACCGCGCGCTTCGGCGCCAAGCCGGCGCGCGTCCACGCCTCGATCGCGATCTCCGCCGGCAGCCCGCCGTCGCGCGCGGTGGCGGGCGAGCTGGAGTTCGCGGACGGCACGCGCGAGCCGTTCGACCTGCTCATCGTGGTCCCGGCCCACACCGCGCCGACCTTCCTGCGCGAGAGCGGCCTGCTGGGCCCCAACGGTTGGATCCCGGTCGACCGCGGCACGCTCGCCACGCCGTTCGACGGCGTGTGGGCCATCGGCGACGCGACCACCGTGCCGCTCGCGGGCGGCGGCATGCTGCCCAAGGCGGGCGTGTTCGCCCGTGCGGAAGGCGAGACTGTGGCCCAAGCCATCGCGGCGCGCCTGCTGGGGCAGGGCGAATCGCAACGCTTCGACGGCCGGGGCGGCTGCTACCTCGAGACCGCGCAGGGCGAGGCCGCGTACGCCGATGGCCAGTTCTTCGCGGAGCCGATGCCGGTCGTGGCGCTCGAGCCCCCCAGCCGGGGCGCCCTGGGCCGGAAAGAGGAGTTCGCCCGCGACTGGGGACGCTGGTATTAGGCCTGCCGAGCGGGTACCATTCTGGTGATACGGGCTCTCGGTCCCCGCCGTCGAGCCACCCGGGCCCACGCACCCCCGCAGCGGGCACGGCGATTCCCATGTGCCGCTGACAGGATCGCTCGCAAGACCCCTGCATGCCGACATCACGTACGCGCACCTTCCGATTCCTGCTCCTCGCCTGCGCCTTGCTCGGCGCCGCCATGCTCCAGGGCGCGCCGCGCCGCGGGACGGCGGCGACCGAACCCGACGCTGACGCCGACCGGCCCGGGCAGTACCCGAGCGACTGGTTCTACGCCCAGCGCGCCTTCCCCGACGGGAACCTCAACCAGGACGCCTACATCGCTGCCGTCGATCGGGTGACCCGCGAGCGCGCACGCCTGCGGGCCTCGAGCGGCGGGGAGACCTGGCAGGCGGCCGGCCCCTACAACGTCGGTGGCCGCGTCACGGCGCTGGCCGTGGCACCCGGCGGCAGCACCATCTATCTCGGCTCGGCCAACGGTGGCGTGTTCCGGTCCGACGATGCGGGGGTCGACTGGACCTCGGTCTTCGATCAGGAGTTCGCCTTCTCGATCGGTGCGCTGGCGCTCGACCCCACCGATCCCAACATCGTCTACTGCGGCACCGGCGAGGCCAACGGCGCGATCGACACCTACGACGGCATGGGGCTCTACCGCACCGCGAACGGCGGGACCACCTGGCAGTACGCCGGGCTCCAGGAGACCCGGCGCATCGCCCGCGTCGCCGTGGACCCGTCGGATCCGAACCGCATCTTCGTGGCCGGCATGGGGGCCCAGTTCACCACCGGTCCCGACCGCGGGCTCTACCGCAGCGAGGACGCGGGGGCCAGCTGGAGCAAGGTGCTGTTCGTGAACGACAGCACCGGCTGCGCGGACGTGGTCATCAACCCGGCCCACCCGGAGACGGTCTACTGCGCCACCTGGGAGCGCGTGCGCCGGCCCACCTACCGGCGCGCCTCGGGACCGGGGTGCGGCATCTGGCGCAGCATCGACTCGGGGACCACCTGGGCGCGGCTCTCGACCGGGCTCCCGGCCCCGGGCGACAACGTGGGCCGCATCGGGCTCGCCATCGCCGCCTCGCGGCCCTCGATGGTCTACGCGCAGATGACGACCGGCCCCGCGGGCGGCTACGCCGGCCTCGGCATGTACCGGACCGCGGACGGCGGCGCCACCTGGACCCGGCGCGACGCGAGCGGGTTCGTCGGCAACTTCAGCAACTTCGCCTGGTACTTCGGCGACATGGCGGTGGATCCCAACAACTCCGACAAGGTGTACTCCCTGGGCCTCGGCGTGGTGCGCTCGACCGACGGCGGGGTCAACTTCTCCGGCATCAACGGCAGCCAGCACGTGGACGAGCACGCCTTCTGGATCGACCCCGCGAACCCGAACCACCTCTACCTCGGCAGCGACGGGGGCTTCTTCTACTCCACCGCCGGGGGCGGCCTGTCGTGGATGAAGGCGGTCACGCTCGACATCACCCAGTTCTACGCCGGGGCCATCGACGCCACCGATCCCAACCGACTCCTGGGCGGCACGCAGGACAACAACACCATCTGGACGATGGGATCGCCGACGGACTGGGGCACGCTCCTGGGCGGCGACGGCTTCTACTGCCTGAGCGACCCGACCAACCCGGCCGTGATCATCGCGGAATGGCAGAACTGCTGCGACCGCGGCGGGCCGTACCGGTCGACCGACTCGGGGGTCAACTTCACCAAGCCGACCGGGATCAACTCGGGCGACCGGTTCAACTGGTGCACGCCGCTGGTGATGAACCCCAAGAACCACAACGTCGTCCTGGTCGGCAGCCAGCGGGTCTGGCGCAGCAACAACAACGGCCAGAAGTACGGCGCCATCAGTCCCGACCTCACCACCAACAACACCGCGGCCACGCTGGTCTACAGCACCATCACCACGCTCGACATCTCCCCGGCCGACACCAGCACCTATTACGTGGGCACGGACGACGGCAAGGTGTGGCGCTCGACCGACCGGGGCGGCACCTGGACGGACATCTCGGCCGGCCTGCCGATCCGGTGGGTGACGCGTGTCACCGCCGATCCCGCGGACCCGGAGGTGGTCTACGTGGCACTCTCGGGGTTCTCGCAGGACGAGGCGGTCGCCCGGCTCTATCGCAGCACCAATCGGGGCGCGACCTGGGCCTCGGTCTCGGGCAACCTCCCGGACGTGCCGGTCAACGACCTGGTGGCGGATCCGATGGCGCCGGAGTGGCTCTACGCCGCCACCGACCTGGGCGTCTACCGCTCGTTCGACACCGGGGCCACCTGGGAGCCGCTCGGCAGCGGCCTGCCGTTCACCGCCGTGTTCGATCTCACCTTCAACGCCCCGACGCGCACCTTGGTGGCGGCGACCCATGGACGCTCGCAGTGGAAGGTGACGCTGGACCCGCCGATCGTGGCGGTGAACCCGACGCCTCGGCCCGCGCTGCCGCCGCTCGCGCTGTCGGCGCCGCGGCCCAATCCGAGCCTCCGCGAGACCCGGCTCACCCTGACGCTCGACTCGCGCGCCCAAGCCGAGGTGGCGGTGTTCGATGCCACCGGACGGCGGGTGGGGCCGACCGCCACGGGTGTCTACTTCGTGCGCGCGCGGGTGGCCGGTAGCGACGCCTCGCGACGCATCGTGCGGGTCGAGTAGCGCGCGAAGCGACGCCCCCAACGTCGCGTGAGCGCACACGGTGCGACCGGCGCCCCTCCGCGCGCGCCGCGCCGCGCCCCCGTGACCCGCCGCGCATCGGGGAGCCGCTCCCCTCGCGGGTTCCACGTGTGGGCCGACGGCGCGGCACTCGGCGCAGCCCCGAGCGGGGTCACGCTCGTTTGACCCTCATTTGGCGGGGCCCGGAAAATGCTTCGATTTGACCCGCGCCAGACGAGGCCGAAATCGCCATGCCCCCGAGATTTCCCTTTGATTCCGCGGTCGCGCTTGCTATACACGCGATTGGCACGGCGCAGACGCGCCGGCCCGTCCACCTGGTTCCCCCACCTTCGTAGGGAAAGGAAGGCAACGATGGGCAAGATGATGACGAAGTCCCAGATCGCGGGACACTTCGCGGCGAAGTTCGACATCACCAAGAAGCAGAGCGTCGAGA
>VBPB01000155.1:0-7038 GCA_005893365.1 Candidatus Eiseniibacteriota bacterium | reverse complement strand
GTGAAGCGCAAGGCCCGCATGGGTCGCAACCCGCAGACCGGCGAGGCCATCAAGATCCCGGCCAAGACCGTCCTCAAGTTCCGCATCGCCAAGGCGATGAAGGAGACGGCCCTCAAGTAGACCGTACCCCGACTTGCGCATGGCCCCGGGTCCCGAGACCCGGGGCCTTCGTGTTCCCGGACGGTGGCACGACGACTTGAGGATCGGGCCCGCAGTGCCGATACTGGGGGGACCCCATGAACGACGACGCCACCTGGATCGAGAGCGACGTGAGCGGCGAGGCCGCCGCCCGCCGCGAGCTGGCGGCACGCAACCGCGAGCTGGCGGTGCTCAACGAGATCGGCATGGCGCTCTCGTCGACGCTCGACCTGGACACGCTGGCCGGGCGCATCCACGAGCAGGCCGGCCGGATCATGAACACCTTCAACCTCTACGTGGCGATGCACGACCGTGAGCGCGACACCATCTCCTTCCCGGTCCGCATCGAGGGTCATCAGCGCCTTCCCGACCTGCCGCCGCGGGCCTACGCGAACGGGCTCACCGAGTACGTCCTGCGCACCCGGCAGCCGCTGCTGCTGAACGGCGACGTGGTGGCGCAGGCCCGCGGGCTGGGGCTCGACCCGGTGGGCCGCCCCGCGCGTTCGTGGATGGCGGCCCCGCTCCTGGCCGAGGGCCGGGCGATCGGCGTGATCGCGCTGCAGGACCACGACGGCACCGGCGGCTACGACCAACACGATCTCGACGTGCTCACCGTGATCGCCGGCCAGGCGGCGGCGGCGATCCGCAATGCGCGGCTGCTGGCGGAGGCGCGCGGCGCCTATCGCGAGCTCTCGGAGGCGCACGCGTCGCGGCTCGAGGCCGAGCGCCTGCGCGGCGTCACCGAGACGGTGGGCGCCCTCAACCACGAGATCAACAACCCGCTGGCCGCGATCGCCGGCAATGCGCAGCTCCTGCTGCGCCGGCCCGAGACGCTGCCGGACGGGACCGAGAGCAAGGTGCAGCGCATCCTGGAGGCGGCCCATCGCATCCAGGCGGTGACCGCGCGGATGGCGAACCTCATCCACGCCACGTCGATGAGCTATCCCGGGAACGAGGCCATCCTCGACGTGTCGCGCTCCCGAGCGCGCGAGGCGACGGAACCGGCGGACGGGGACCCGAGGCCCGGCCTGGCCGGACCCCCGGCCGAGGCCGACGCCGGCGCCTGACCGCGCGCCCCCCTCCTGGACGTGAGCGGGCGTGACGTCGCGCCTGGGTACTGACTCTTAATCAGTAGGTTGAAGGTTCGATTCCTTCGCGGCGCACCAGCTCAGCTCCAGATATCCTCGCTTCGTTTCGCTTGGCCGAGCGGCCGGCTGGTGGTCGTCAATATGGATCTGCGGGATACCTTCACCATGCCGCACTGCGCGTCCTACCCGGCCTACATCAATGAGTGCGCCATCCGTATCAGACCAGGATTGGTGTCGACTACTCCGTCGGACTGAAACTGCCGCGACTCATCATGGATGCCGGCCTGAAGACTGATTTCGTCGTGACCGACCAGCCCATCTTCCGCGATGGGCCGGGCAAGCATCTCTGGGAGAAGACCTGGACCTTCGCCCTGCAACGCGCAGTGCCGGAAGGCGTGGTGACGATGGAGCGCGGCATGGAACTGATCGCCGGAATGGAGAAGCATACGGCGAACCCCGAGGCCTGGGTCGCCGTCGCGAAGATGCTTGTCGTGGTCGGCAAGAAGCCGCCTCAATAGGCGCCCTGGGTAGTTCCTACTGCCGCGCGCGGCGCCGACGCGCCCTTCCACTCGGTTTCCGCTTCGCGCCGGATGTGCTCGAGCACGCGGAGATGGATCGTACCCACGAACCCGTCCGCCCACAGCGACCAATAACTCCGCGGCTGGATCCGCAGCACGTACCACGTGCTGCCGGCGAGGCGCGTGCGCCCATCCGGTAGCGCGGCGAGACGGAACTCGCCGCGGATCGCCCGGAAGCCGTCGGCCATGTGCGGCGCCACGACGTGACGCCATGGACTCAGTTCCCGCATCGGATCGGGTTGCTCGGTCACGTCGAACGTCAATCGTCGCGGCGCGTCCCACACGGTGATCGGCTCCACGAACGCGCCGGTCGAGAACTCGCACCGCCTCAGCGCGCCGACGCCGTGGCCCCTGATCGTCGCCCGCTGCGGATACGCGACACCGAGGCGGAACAAGGGCTCGCGCGGCGGCGGCAGTTCGTCGAACGACACGACGTGCCGCCACACAACCTCGGGGGGCGCCGCCACGTCCACACTCGAAACGACTTCGTAAACCGGCGGCGGAGCGAGCGATCGTGACTCCAGCGCGGCGAGTGGGGAGATTACGAGCACCGCCAACGCCGCGGGGGCGAGGTTCCGGCGCCTCTGACGCGCGAGCTCGCGACCGAACACCCCTCCCATCGCGGCGATCGGAACTGCGAAGGGAAACGCCATGGCCACACACAACATGCCCTCTACCGCGAACAGGAGCAGCGCGCCTGCCACCAGCAAAAGCCCCGTCGTCGCGACGAGCACCGTCTCGCGGACCGGGCGTGTCTGGTAACGATTGTGGACGAACCCGGAGACCACACTCGCGACGAACGGCGTGCCGAAGAACACCGAGAGACCATAGCTCTTGAGCACCACCGTGCAGAGAACCGCGAGCGCGAGCCCGATCGCCAGACTCGCCCCGAGGCCCAGCATCGCGCTGCGAACGTGCCGATCGATCGCGGGCGCGGCGGGTCCGATCGATCCCGGATCGCCGGTCGGCATGATCGGTGCGTGGGGACGCGAGGGCAGGAAGCACAGGATGATCATCACCACGTAGTTGACAACCGGCACGAAGAACAGCAGCCCGCTCCATGCGGAGCGGTCGGCGTCCACGGCGCGGCGCACCGTCATGCTGGCGCCGATCCAGAGAAACGGCAGCGTCCACAGGAACAGCGGAGTGCGAAGCCACGGCGTCATGGCCGTGCGCGCGTCGCGCACCGCGGTCGTCGGAGCGAGGTAGTCGATCGGCGACCAGAAGATGTTCGCGCCGAGGCGCAGCACGGTCGCATCGACGAGGTATTTCGCGACCATCAGGGTGAGGCCCCACACGAGGTAGTCGCGGGGCCCGACGGGCACGCGCAGCGAGAACCACAGCCGCAGCGTGTCCCGGACCCGACGCATGCGCGACACCCTGCCACGCCCGAGGCGCCGCGACAACGGAGATCGTCGACGTCCAGCACGCGGTCAGAATCGGAGGCCGAGGATCAGGTCCCCTGTCCCGGGAGTCGTCTCGCTCCCCGACCGGGTCACCTCACGTGCATGATCTTCCGCGTCTCGGAGAGAGCTCCCGCCTGGAGCCGTGACCCGTAGACCCCGGTCGCGAGCGTGTTTCCGTTCAGTTCCCGTTCGTAGGTCCCCGGCGCTAGCACGTCGTTCACGAGCAGCGCGACCTCTTTGCCGCGAACGTCGTACACGGCGAGCCGGAGGTGATCGCGACCGCCATTGCTGTTTGGGCGTTCCGAAAGGACCTCGTTACACGTCCTCGTGAAGATCGAGGTGGTGGCCGCAGGAGGCACCGCCGGCGCCGTCACCGATGATACTTGGCGTTCCGCGTCTGCCTTCCATATGGCAGCATTCCACCCAGCAGAAGGGCACACCAAATGCTCAAGACACCCCTGCCGATACCCGTCCGATGGCTGTGATCCGGTCGCGTCACCCCATCATCGCCGTCGAGTGCGACGACGAAGCGCGCCTGCTCGCCGGCACGCTCGGACTCCCGCTCTTCACCTGGAGCGTCACCGACGGCATCCGCCGCGCTGGCGCGGGCACACGCTGCTGACCACCGCGTCGGCGGGCAATCGTCACGAGGCGAGCGGAATCTCGCCACCGCGCGGGCTACTGCGCGATGACGACGCGGGCCAGCAGGACGTCGTCGCCCTGCCTCAGCCGTGCGAGGTAGAGTCCGGTCGGCACGCGGCGCCCCGAGTCGTCCCGGAGATCCCAGTGGAGTTCGTGGCGTACCGCGCCTTCCGCGCGGCCCTGAAGGCTCTGGAGCCTTCTCCCCTGCACGTCGAACACGGAGAGTTCGAACGGGCCCGGAGCGCTCGGCGCGAACGAGAAGGTGATGTGGCTCGATGCGGGCAACGGACGCGCGGATAGCCAGGCCTTGAAGCGGGATCGCGCATCGGGTTCGACACCCGTGACGACGACGCCCGGCTGCCCGTCCCGGGAGATCAGTTGCGCGTAGATGTCGCTCGAGCTCCCGCGATAGTCCGCAAATGCGACGATCGTGCCGGTGCCCGATGGGACCATCGCGGGCTGGCGCTGACTCCCCGATGCACCTGCGACGAGAACGCCGTTGACGGGCCACTGCGGACTACCGTCGGGCCCCACGCGCTGCGCGTAGATGTCCTCGGTGCCCGGGACACGATTGTCGGTCCAGGCCGCGACGGCTCCGCCCTCGCCGTCGGACATCAACCGGAAGCTCTGCTGCATCCCGGGCGCGTCACACAAGGGGAGCCCAGCATCGCCCCACAGGCGCGCACCCGAGGCGTCCAGTCGCTGGAGGTACCCATCGTATGTCCCACCCGAGCGCAGATCCTGCCACGCCAGGATCGCGCCACCGGCTCCGTCGCTGACGATCGATGGCACCACCTGGCCGCTCTCGGTCGTGGTCAGGCGGACGCCATTGGCGATCCAGAACGCGACGCCGCCCGCGTTGATGCGTCGTGCGTATACCCGGGACGTAGTGGTCGTGTACCAAGCCGCGATGGCGCCGCCGGCCCCATCACTGCACATGACGAGGCCGAGTTGTTGCCCGGCTTCGGTCGAGAGTGGAACGCCGTTGGTCGTCCATTGGGGCACGCCCGCGGCGTCCAATCGTTGCGCGTAGATGTCCGACGCGTTGACCACGCGGTAGTCACTCCAGGTCAACACCAATCCCCCGCTGCCGTCCGAGACCATTTGCTGCGACTGGGGAATGGTCGAGAGGACCACTACGACGCCGTCGGGCGTCCACAACGCCGCTCCGTTCGCATCGAAGTGCTGGGCAAGCACACGACTGTCGGTAGACCACGAGATGAACACACCGCCGTCTCCGTCGGCGAGGACACGGCCGTTGATCTGCGAGCCCGCGGTGGTCGAGACGGCGATTCCAGAGTCTCCCCACAGCGGGGCTCCCTGGACATCGAGGTGCTGCAGCTTCACCCAGAAGGGCCCGCCCTGCGGGTTAGGTCCCGTCGCGAACGAGACGAATGCGCCTCCCACCCCGTCGACCGCGATGGCAGGAGCAGCGGCGAACTGCTCGCCGGGCATCGTGGTCACCGGGACTCCACCGCTCGCCCACAACAGGTTGCCCTGACTGTCGAGGTGCTGCGCGTAGAGGTCGCCGAGAGCGGTGGCCGAATCACGCGTGTCGCGAAAGACGATGAACGCCCCGCCCTGTCCGTCCGGAGTCATGATCGGGAAGCGCTGGTTGCCGGGCGCCAGGCAGACCGGAGTGTTCTGCAGCGGGTCCGTGGTCCACGCGGCCTGTGAAGGTGCGGGCCCGGTGCAGAGGAACAGGAGCGCGATCGGCGCGGCGAAGCGTTTCATGGAGTCCCCTGCGCGAAATGGTACCACGCGGCACGCCGCCGGGGGGCTCGGTCGCCCAACTCGACGGCACCGTGTGCGAAGCGCACGCACCGCATCGCCGGGCATCGGCGCGGGTTTGCCGAAAGGGGGTGCCGGCGCTCAGGAGGCCGTCGCGTGATACTCCGGGCTTCGATTGCGCCCGCACGCTCCGGCGCTTAGGCTGCGGCGCATGATCGGGATCGTCGTCGAGGGCGTCTCCAAGACCTACCGCCGCGGACTCACCGCCGAGCGGGTGCGGGCGCTCGCCGATGTCTCGCTCACCATCGCCCCGGGCGAGGCGTTCGGGATCATCGGCCCCAACGGCGCCGGCAAGACCACCTTCCTCGGCTGCCTGCTCGGCTTCCTCAGGCCCGACGGCGGCCGCATCACCATCGACGGGCACGCCCCCGACGACCTCAAGGTGCGCACCGTGACCGGGTACCTGCCCGAGCGGCTGGTGCTCGATCGCTGGATGAGCGGGCGCGACTTCCTCGCCTACCACCACGCGCTGGCGCGCCTGCCGGCGGCCACGCGCGCCGCCGAGGTGGAAGCCGCCCTGGAGGGCGTGGGACTGGCGGGCGAGGCGGCGGCGCGCGCGATCCGCCGCTACTCGCGCGGCATGCTGCAGCGCCTGGGACTGGCGCAGGCGATGCTCGGCCACCCGCGCTACCTCTTCCTCGACGAGCCGGCTTCGGGCGTGGACCCGGCCGGCGTCGTGCTGTTCCGCCGGCTGCTGGCCGAGCTCAAGCCGCGCGGGGTGACGGTGATCCTCAACTCGCACCAGCTCGATCAGGTGGAACGCGTCTGCGATCGGGTCGCGTTCGTGCGCGCCGGCAAGGTGGAGGCCATCGAGACGGTCGCCGCCGGCGCGGAGCACGCCCGCATGCTCCGCGTGCGCAGCGTGGCCGGCGTGCTGGGCGCCACGGTCACCCGCGAGCGGTTGGTCGAGCTGGCGGTCGCGGCGGGTGCCGTGCTCCGGGACTTGAACCCGCCCGAGGCGCGCTTCACCGTCGCCGACGACGCCGCGGCGGCGCGCCTGCTCGCCGTCCTGATCGGCGCCGGCGTGCCGGTGGCCGAGGCGACCCCCGAGGAGAGCCGGCTCGAGCGGCTGTTCCTCGCGTCACCGCCGGCGGCGGGCGCATGAACCTGACGCTCCTCCTCGCCACCTGGCGGCAGCGGCTCATGAGTCCCATCCGGGTCGTGCTGCTCGGCGGCCTGCTGGTCGTGCCGCTGCTCGGCGTGGCGTTCGTGCACGGCGCCGGGCTGTCGATCCTGGGTGACAGCGTGGGGCTCACGCTGGTGTTCGCCGTCGGCATGATCGGGCAGGACGTCTCGAGCGGCGTGCTGCAGCTCCTGTTCGCCCGGCCGGTGCGGCGTCCCGAGTACGTGTGGAGCCGATGGCTCGCGACCGGCCTCGCGGCCACGGCGGTCGGC
>VBPB01000162.1:7913-15022 GCA_005893365.1 Candidatus Eiseniibacteriota bacterium | reverse complement strand
GAGCCCCAGGCCGCATCCGACCCGCGTGAGGCTGCCGCGTGTGGTCGCGACCGGGTTCACGACCGCATTCCTCGGGGACGAGCGGACGCTGAGGGAGTTCGTGGTCGGGGACCTCGTGGTGCGGGAGATGCAGGAGCGCGGCGAGGACGCCGTCCTCTACCTCTTCAATGACAGTCTCGATCCCCTGAACGCACGTCAGCTGCGCGTCGGCGTGAACAAGGATCCGGAACTCATCCGCCGATTCCAACCCTTTTGCGGCCGTCCGATCTGCGAGGTGCCCGACCCCTATGGGTGCCACGAGAGCTATTCCGACCATCACAAGCACGGCCTGGTGGAGCGGCTCGATGGGCTCGGGATCCACCCGATCGTCGTCGACATGCAGCGGGTCTACGCGCAGGGCCACTACGCTCCGTTCGTGTCGGCCACCTTCGCGCACTACGACGAGATCAAGCAAGGCATCGCGACCGAGTGCGAGAACTACACGCTGCGGAATCTCTTTCGCATCCGGTGCCCGCAGTGCCTGCGGATCGACAGCACCGAGATCACCGGGACGGCGGACGACACCGTGGCCTATCGGTGTGAGGCGTGCGGCTTGGCGAACCGAGAGTCGGTCGGTGGCCTGCGCGGCAAGTTGAGCTGGAAGCTCGACTGTGCGGCACGCTGGAACCTCTATCACATCGACACCGAGGTGTTCTCGAAGGCACATCTTGCCGACAAGGGCACGCTGAACGTCTCCAGCCTGGTATCGAAGTTCTTCGGCAACCATATGCCATCGATCGTCAGGTACGGCGATCTACGGATCGAGCCCCGCCTGTCGGGCCGGTTGCTGGAGATCCTCCCCCCGGCGATGCTGAGGCGTCTGCTGTCGGAACGTCTCCACAGCGATCTCGACCTGACCACCGATTCGATCGCGCATTTCGCGAACACCTTCGAGGTCAGACCGGGCATGTCCTACAGCGCCTATGTGCGCTCCGAGCTGCCGCGCGCCGCCCTTCAGGCCGCCGTCGCTCCG
Organism: Candidatus Eiseniibacteriota bacterium; assembly: GCA_005893365.1. Taxonomy (GTDB): domain Bacteria; phylum Eisenbacteria; class RBG-16-71-46; order RBG-16-71-46; family RBG-16-71-46; genus WS-11. Next base: position 14,010 of record VBPB01000162.1, on the reverse strand, counting down.
GGTCTCGCGAGGGCCGACGCCCCGAGCCCATCCTCGGCACTCAGCGATGCGGTCCTGGTCACCCACGGCAATCGGTTCTCCGAGTTCTTCTACCAGCGCCGTCACGAGCTGAGATGGCCGGACGCGCGGACGCTCGCGGAGGCCGACTTCACGACCGCGCGGGTCGCTCGCGACGTCATCGACTGCGCCCTGACGCTGCGGCACGAGACCATCGCCGGCCGCTCCGATATCAAGAGCCGGCTGAAGTCGTACCTGGCCGACACGCCGGCGGCCCCCGCCGTCTACCCGTTTCTGCGCAAAGTGTTCCGGCAGAGCCATGGTGCCAGCATCACGACGCTGCTATCCGTTCTCCCCACCGAGTACTTGGCCGCGATCCTACTCATCCTGAGTTGCCTGACCGGGACGATTAGGGCCCAGGGAGGTGCCGATGACGAAACCATCGATGAGCAGGGCAAGGCAGCCTGACCCGCACGACGCTTCGGGTCGCGACACGACGGGGTTGGCGCGGCGGTGGCGTGGTGCGCGAGCCCTGCTGCTGGCTCTGGCCGCATTGCTGATCCTCGGCGGCTGTGGGACGTCGTCCCACCAAACGTCGCTGCAGCGCATCAAGCAGGCGGGCGTGCTGCGTTGGGGCGCGGACGTGGTCGGCGGAGTGCCTTACGTGTACGAGGATCCGGAGCATCCCGGCCAGTACATCGGGTTCGAAATGGACATTGCGCGCGGGGTCGCCGAGGCGCTCGGCACCAAGCTCCAACTGGTGGTCAAGGCATGGGACACGCTGATTCCGGAGCTCCAGCGCGGGAGCTTCGACATGGCCATGAACGGTATCGAGGACACGCCCGATCGCGCTCGGATCGTCACGTTCTCGGAGCCCTACTACATCTACTCGCAGCAGCTCACGGTCCGAAGGTCCACCAAGGGAATCACGACGCTCGCCGATCTCAAGGGGAAACATGTCGCCACCCTGTCGGGTACCGCCGCCGAGGACATCCTGCGCAGTACCAGCGGCGTCATTCCGGTGGTCAACCCCGAGATCATCTACAGCTACCGCGATCTCGAGGCCGGCAAAGTCGACGCGGTGCTCCTCGACAAGCCGATCGCCGTTGCCTACGGCGCGACCAATCCCAAGCTGGAGAACGTCGGGGAGTCCTTCAACGAGGGCCGCTACGTGATCGTGTTCCGCACGGAAGATAGCGCCCTCCGGGACGCCGTGAACGACGCGCTGGAGCGGATGAAGCGCTCCGGCAGGCTCAAGGCGATCTACGAGAAGTATGGGCTGATGGACCGACACCAGTTGGCCATCGGAGTGCTGTAGGCATGGATTCGCGACCCCAGAACGGCGCCGCCGGCTCGCACGACGGGGCGCTCCCGCACGAGGTGACCTCGCCGGTCACCGGTCGGGCGATCGATCGCATACGCCTGTCGACGAGCCACGAGATCGTGCAGCGCCTCGCCGACCACGGCGGTCCCGCGCGCGCGCCGGACCGAAGCGAGGTCCTGGCCTTCCTGGGCAGGTTGCACGACCGGCTGGTCGCCCACCAAGACGCTCTGGTGGAGATCACGATCCTGGAAACGGGGTTCATCCGGAGCGACAGTCGAGACATCGTCGCCGGGGCGATCGAGTTCGTCCGCGACTTCGGCGTCTACGCCGAGTCCCAAGAGCCTCGTTTCCAGCCGGTCATGCACTCCTACGCCGGCTCCTCGTCCCGCACCATGTACATCACCCACCGGCCGTATCGATGGGTCGCAGCGATGGTGCCCCAGAACGCCTCGCTCGCCCTGAGCATCACCATCATCGCCTCGGCGTTGTACGCGGGCTCGCGGGTTCTGCTCCGTCCGTCACTCCAGTCCGGTTCCTCGGGCGCGCTGCTGGCGGACCTGGTGCGATCGAGCCACCCGCCGGCCCCGGTCCTGATCATCAACTCCCTGGCGCGGGAGTTCCTCGACGCCTGCTATCGGTCCGAACATGTCGACCTGATCCACTACATCGGCAGCAATCGTCATGCGATGCGGGTCCTGAGCGAGGCTCTGTCCGCCAAGAAGCTCTGCCTGCTCGACGGCCAGGGCAATGGCGTGCTGTACGTCGACGAGACCTTTCCGCTTCCCGAGGCGCTCGAGTTGATCGTCTCGGGCGCGACACGCTTCAATGGCTTGACGTGCACCTCCATCAACGGCGTGCTCATCCATGAGCGCGTGTATCCGGCGCTGCGCGACGCTCTGGTCGATGGGTTTCGCCGGTTGGCGGTCGGGGATCCGCGGGAGCCGGGGACCCAGATCGGCCCATTGTTCAGCGAGGAGCACGCCACGGGCCTGGTCGGCGATCTGAGGATCGGCTCGTCCACACGGCTGCTGTGCGGCGGGTTGAGCCGCGGCGCCTACTTCACGCCCGCCATCGTCGAAGGCGTCGTCCTGGGCGACTCCCTCTCGCGCCACGGATGCTTCGGCCCGGCGCTCTGGGTCCACCCCGTGCGCGCCGAGGAGGTCTCCGCCTGGCTGCGGGCGAACGAGTTCCCGTTGAGCGACACGGTGTTGAGCACCCGACCCGAGGTCATCGAAGCGTTCGCGACCCACTCGTGGGCCGCGCGCATCTGCGTGAACGAGGATCCGTCCGTGGAGTCGATGTTCGAGCCGTGGGGCGGTTACCCGCCCAGCGGCCTCAATCCCGTTTCGATCTGGATCGACAAGTACCGGCAGACGTACCAGATCGACGGCCGCTCTGCGGTGCTCGCGGAACCCTTCCGGACGCTGCGCATCGGGGGCTCGTGAGATGCTCGTGCTGCGTTGGTTCTCGGACCTCTCGATCCGGACCAAGCTGATCGTCCTGGTCGCGGGGACCCTGATCGTCTCCCAACTGGTCTCGACGATCTTCATCCGCTATCTCGTCGGCGATCAGATCGTGCAGCAAGCGCTCACGACGGCGGAGATCCTGACGACCTCGATCCAGCACGACATCACCTACGAATCCCAGCGCGACCCGGAGTCCGGGGGCCAGCAGATCATCGCCAAGTACATGACCTATTACCGCAGCCTCAGCGACATGGCGATCTACAACGACCGCCTCGAGAGCACGGCATCATCAGACCCGTTGCAGGTCAACCGGCCTACCAGCGACCCGGAGGTGATCGCGGCGATCCGCGCGGCCAAGCCGAGCCTCCATGTGTCGCGTCGCGACTTCAGCAACCTGGGCATCCGATCGGTCGCGCCGATCCTCCAGGGCTCTCGCGTCGTGGGGGCCATGGCCATCAACCTCTCGATGCGGGACATCCAGACGACCCTGGACGCTCTCGACCGGCGCCTGGCGGTGATCATGGGCGTGAAGCTCGTGCTGGTGTGCCTTGCCCTGTTCGTGCTGCTCCGCAGCGTCATCCTGATGCGGCTGCACCGGCTCATGCTCGTGACCCAGGAGATCATCGCCGGGCGTCACGACGCCCGCGTCGGCGACCCTCGGCTCGACGAGATCGGCCAGCTCGCGCGGGCGTTCGACCAGATGACCTCCGACCTCCAGAAGTCCAAGGGTGAGATCGAGGACCACAACAAGCATCTCGAGGATCGGGTGCGGGAGGCGACCGCACAACTGCAGGCTGCGTACGAAGACCTGAAGAATGCCCAAGGTCAGCTGATCATGAACGAGAAGATGGCCACGCTCGGAGTCCTCGCCGCGGGCGTCGCTCACGAGATCAACACGCCCGCGGGTGCGATCCTGAACGTCTCGCGCAACCTCGCGAGGCAGATCGAGGTGCTGCCCCGACAACTGGCCACCCTCAAGAGCGACACGACCGTATCGGCCGACGAGATGGTGGAGTGTCTCCAGGCGCTCATCGCCGCCGCATGCGTGCCACGTCCTTCGGCATCGATCGGCGTGCAGAAGACGGTCGAGGCCGTCCTCCGCGAGCATGGGCTGAAGGACTACCGGGAGCGCGCCGCCAGTCTGTGCAAGCTCAATTTCACCGACCCGGGCGAGGTCCGGAAGTACGCCGACTGCTTGCGGATCAGCGCCTTCTTCTCGTTCGCGGAGACGTTTGCGAGCATCGCGCAGGCGGCCGCCATCTCGCAGACCAGCGCCACGAAGATCGCCGAGATCATTCGGGCGCTCAAGTACTACTCCTACTCGGACACGGAGCGCGTCGACACGATCCAGGTCAACGACTCGATCGCCACCGCGCTGGTGCTCCTGGACAACCAGCTCAAGCACAAGGTGGCGGTCCACACCGACTATGATCCCGAGCTGCCGAAGGTCCCGGGCACGAGCGCGCTCCATCAGGTGTGGACGAACCTGCTGACGAACGCGAGCGAGGCGATCGCTGAACGCCCCGATCCCGCGAGCGGCGAGGTGCACATCACGACCCGCACGGCGGGAGATTGCGTGGTGGTGACGATCGGCGACAACGGGGTGGGCATTCCTCCCGAGATCCGGGACCGGATCTTCGATCCGTTCTTCACCACCAAGGACATCGGCAAGGGCACCGGGCTCGGGCTGTGCATCGTGTCGGGCATCATCAAGAGGCACCAGGGCCGGATTCGCGTGGAGAGCGTTCCCGGCCAGACGACGATCGAGATCACGCTTCCGATCCGGATCGCCACCCCCAGCGAATCGGTCGATGCGCCGCGAGCCGCGGCGGCAGACGCGATCGGCCGGCCGGAGGCCACGAACGATGCGCAGCTGGCCGCCTGACATGACCGTCATGACACCCGAAGAGCCCGGGGAAGGCCGGATCCGCGAGCGGTGCGTCCTGTGCGTCGACGATGACCACGAGTTCCTGAAATCGCTGGAGTTCTTCCTGCCCGAGCAGATCAACCGCAGCGCGGACCGCGGGCTGTCGTATCGGTTCGTGTTCCTGAGCGACCCAATCGAGGGCCTCGAGGTGCTGCGCGAGCTCGTCGCCGGCGGCGAGACGGTGGCCATGCTCATCACCGATCAGCAGATGCCGCACATGAAGGGAACCGAGTTCCTGGCGCAGACCCGGGATCTGGCCCCCAACAGCATGCGCATCCTGCTCACGGGGCATGCCGGGATCGAGGCGGCGATCACCGCCATCAACGATCAGCTCCTCGACCGGTACCTGACGAAGCCCATCGAAGTCGAGCACGACTTCACGCTCAGCGTGAGGCACCTGCTCGAGCGCTTCGAGATGCAGTTGCGGCTGCGGGACCAGGACGCCCTGATCGGTGGCCTCTACGACTTCGCCAATACCCTCCAGGCGGCCGAGGATGTCGACTCGACCCTGCGAATCACGGCCGACTTCACGAAGTCGGCCGTGGGCTGCGACGAGGTTCAGATCGTCCTGCGGGCGGCAGCGGCGCCGCAGGCGGCCCGCACGCCCGCTCCTGCCGGCGCGCGGCCTGGCGACGCACCATCCTCGGCCGCAGCGCCCGATCGACGGCCCGCCGACACGGGCATCGTCGCGCGGGCAGAGGATTGTCCGGGGTACAGCCTGCTCGCGCCGGCGTCGGCGGGGAACTGGCCTGCGGGGGCGGTCGCGTACGCCGTGCTCGAGGCCCGAGGAGGCATCATTGGCCTGCTGCTCGCGTGGGAATCACCGGAGGGCACGCCGTTCACCGAGGACACGCTCGCTCGCCTTCGCTACATCGCCGCCGGGGCCTCGATCGCCCTTCAGAACCAACTGGGACGGCTCCAGCTCGAGGACATCGCCAGGACGCGGTCGCGTCACCTCGAGGAAGCCCGCGGCCGACTCGGAATCCTCGATCAACTGAAGAGCGACTTCCTGGCCTTCGTATGCCACGAGATCCGGACGCCATTGAATCAGATGGCGGCGATCGACCTCATCGACGGGAATCTGAACGAGCGGGACCACGAGAAGATGGTGGGAGCCGTCCGCAGCGGGTATGAACGCTTCGAGCGTTTCATCATGAGCAGCCTCGAGTACTTCGAGTGGTTCTCGGCCAAGCCGGAAATGTGCGAAGAGCTGACCGATCTGGCCCATCTGGTGCGGACGGCGGCCGCCGGGATCGAGGCTCATGACGAGGCGCGGGTCGATCTGACCGTGCCCACCCCCGACTTTGCGTGTCTGGTGCGATTCCCGCGTGCATGCGCCGAGAAGCTCCTGGCCATCCTGTTCGACAATGCGGTCAAGTTCTC
>VBPB01000162.1:0-7765 GCA_005893365.1 Candidatus Eiseniibacteriota bacterium | reverse complement strand
CCGGCATGCACCACGGCGCCACCTTCACGGTCGAGCTGCCGCTCATGGCCGAGGAGCACGGGCGCGTGCTGGATTTCGGGACCCGGAAGTCCGCGTGCGACGATGCGACGGCGGGATCGGCTTCCGACCCCGACCCCCACACCGATTACCCCATGAGGGAGGCCGCCTGACGCCGGCGGATCCCATCGTCCGCCGTGGCGTTCGCGGCGGCGTGGCGCAGGCCCTGGCTGGGGCCGGCACGGGCGCCGGTCAGCACCCGCGTCCGTCTCGCGGGGTGCTCAGAGACTGACGAACAGGATCCCGAGCAGGATGATGGTGACCCCGGCCCACTGATGGATCGCGATCCGCTCGCGCAGGAATCGCCAGGCGAGCAGCACGGTCACGACGCTGAACAGGGACGCCAGCGCCGTCACGATCGTCGCGTAGCTGGTCACGCTCCCCATGATGTAGGCCAGCCACGCCAGCGTGTCCGCCGCCGCTGCGCCCAACGCCAGCATGACCGCGCCGAAGGCGAGCGTGAGGCGCGGCGCCTTGGCCCGGCGTTGCCGATTCATGAGCGTCAGCACCGAGCTGCCCACCGCCATCGTCTTGAGCAGCACCAGTGGCCACGCGTATCCCATTCTCGGCTCGACGAAGAAGCTGAAGAGCCAGAACATGGTGCCGAAGGCCAGCGCGCTCAGAATGGCCTCGGGGACGCCGATCAGGCTGGGCCGGGGCGCCTTAGGATCGCTTGGGGAGCGGGTGGCGAGAACCACCCCCAGGAGCAGGAGCCCGGCGCCGGCGAGGGCGGTCAGGGGCGGACGCTCTCCGGCCGACAGCGCCAGCACCGCCGTCACGACGGCGAAGCCCGCGGAGATCGGCGAGACGATCGCCAGGGTGCCGACTTCAAACGCGCGGTAGACGAACACCAGGCCCAGGACATGACAGGCGGCGGTGGCCATCACGATGCCCCAGAGCGCGAGGTCCGCCGGCGGGTGGGACGGCCTCGCCAGCAGCCACAGCATCCATCCGAGCAGGCTCAAGACCTGGATCGCGGCGAGAGCGAGCAAGGTTCCGACGCGGCGGGTGAGATGGGTGATGAGAAAATCACCCACGCCCCAGAAGATCGCGGCGAAGAGCCCGTATAGGATGCCCACGGTGGACCCCCGGGGTGCGGCCGCGATGGTGACCGTCCCGTGGTCGGAGAACTCGCCGGCCCGGGCGACCGCACCTGCCAGGAGTTATCGGCGGCCACCCATGCCGGCTTCAGCAGGTCGGGCGGTCGGCCTATCCTCTTGCCGAATGGGCGGGTTGCCGCGGCGCGGCGCAGGCCGCGCGCAGGGTCGGCTCGGCCCGGGCGAGGCGCGGCCCCCGCCGGACCGGCGCTGCCGGGGCCCAAGGGCAGCATGACCCCTGCCAGAGTGGCAGGGTGACGGGTCGCGGGAGCGGGGCCAGTCTGGTAGTTCCGTCCTCCATACCGCCATGTCTCATGGGCCGGAGAATCCGATGAGCGTTCGTCACGAGTCCGCGTACAAGGTGGTCGCTCGCAACCCCATCGTCGAGATGGACGGCGACGAGATGACCCGTGTCATCTGGGCGATGGTGAAGCAGCAGCTGATCGAGCCGTTCGTGGAGCTCAAGCTCGAGCCCTACGACCTCCACCTTCCCAACCGCGACCGGACCGACGACGCGGTCACCACCCAGGCGGCCGAGGCCATCAAGCGGCACCAGGTTGGGGTCAAGTGCGCGACCATCACGCCCGACGCGGGGCGGGTGAAGGAGTACAACCTCAAGAAGGCCTGGCCGAGTCCCAACGGCACCATCCGCGCGATCCTCGACGGCACGGTGTTCCGCAAGCCGATCATCGTGCGCAACGTGCCGCCGATGGTGCGCTCGTGGCAGAAGCCGATCGTCATCGGCCGCCACGCCTACGGCGACGTCTACCGCGACGTGGAGATGAAGATCCCCGGTCCGGGGCGGGTCGAGATGACCTACCGGCCGGCCTCGGGCGCGGCACCCCAGACCATCGTCGTCCATGATTTCAAGGGCCCCGGGGTCATCAAGGGCGAGCACAACACGGAGACGTCGATCCGCTCGTTCGCGCGCGCCTGCATCCACTATGCGCTGAGCGAGAAGCTCGATCTGTGGTTCGCGGCCAAGGACACCATCAGCAAGACCTACCACGCCGCCTTCAAGGACATCTTCCGTGAGGAGGTGGACCTGCGGCGCGCCGACTTCGAGAAGGCGGGCGTCACCTACCAGTACATGCTGATCGACGACGCGGTGGCGCGGGTGATGCGGCATGCGGGCGGGTTCCTGTGGGCGTGCCGCAACTACGACGGCGACCTGTTCAGCGACATGCTGGCGTCGGGGTTCGGGAGCCTCGGGCTCATGACCTCGGTGCTGGTGTCGCCCGAAGGCCAATTCGAGTACGAGGCGGCCCACGGCACGGTCCAGCGGCACTACTACCAGCACCAGAAGGGCGAGCCCACCTCGACCAACTCGACGGCCACGATCTTCGCGTGGACCGGAGCGCTCGCCAAACGCGGCGAGCTGGACGGCACGCCCGAGCTGGTGGCGTTCGCCCACGCGCTCGAGCAGTCGGTGCTCGAGACCATCGAGGGCGGCATCGTCACCAAGGACCTCGCGGCCATCGCGGTGCCGCCGATCGCCAAGCACGTCTCGACCGAGGACTTCATCAACGCCATCGCCGAGCGGCTCACGGCCAAGGTCGGCCCGAGGCTGGCGCTGCTCTGATGTCGCGGGCGGACCACCAGGGAGGGTGGGACCGGGCCCATGCCTGATCCACGCATGAACACGGCACCGCCGGGGCTCGACCCCGAGCGCGACCTGCCCGCCGGCTTCTGGGCGTTCTACGCACCGCTCCACCGCCGCTACACGCCGCGCCAGCAAGCGCTCGCCGCCAAGCGCTTGGTCCGGCTGGCCGACGCCCATCACGGCGACCTCCCCACGCACCTGCCGCCGTCGCCCGCGACCACCGGCGACTGGCACATCACGCTGCCCGCGTGGTGCCAGGATCAGCGCAACCAGATGACCGGACCGGCCGACGACGCCGAACCTGGCCCAGCCTCCTGCTCGGCATCCGCAACATCCTGGGGGCCCTGCACGGCGAGCTGAGCTACGAGGACCAGAAGCGCCGGCGCACGGTGGCCATCGAGCCGAGCCGCGCGGTGCTCTGGAACCGCGTGCGCGGCCTCCACCTGTCGCAGGCGGGCCTGCTCTCCGGCGACGACCTGACCTCGGCGTCGCTCTTCGACCTGGCGATGATCGTCTACAAGACGGACGCCGAGCGGCTGCGTCACCCGCTGTGCATCTACATCCCCAAGTCCGAATCGGCGGAGGAGGGACTCTGGTGGGCCGAGGTGTTCCACGCCCTGGAGCGCGCCAAGCGCTGGCCCGACGGCACCATCAAGTGCATGGCGCTGGTGGAGGCGCACCCGCTCGCCTACCAGATGGAGGAGTTCCTCTACCACCTGCGCGATCACATCCTCGGCCTCAACCTGGGCCGCTGGGACTACATGGCCAGCCTCATCCACTGGACGCTCGCCGATCCGGCGTGGGTGCTGCCCGACCGCAACACCATCCCGCACGACGTGCCGTTCTTCCAGCGCCTGCGGCACCTGCTCGCCGACATCTGCCACCGGCGCGGGGCGCTCGCCATCGGCGGCATGACCGCGCTCTACCCGAGCCGCGAGGACGCCACGCTCAACGCGCGCGCGCTGGCGGTGCTGGAACAGGACAAGAAGAACGAGGCGGCGTGCTTCATGGACGGCGCGTGGACCGGGCATCCCGACCAGAACGCGATCGCGGTCGCCCAGTTCCCGGCGCCGAACCAGCTCCACGCCCGCCCGCCCGGGATGGACCGCTACCCGGACCTGCGCCCGGTGCCGCAGGGCGTCGGCACGCGCACCGTCGACGGCACGCGCGCCGCGGTGCGCACCACCATCCGCTATCGCAACGGCGTCCTGAACGGGCGGGGGGCGAGCCTGCTCGATGGCTACATGGAGGACCTCGCCACCGACCGCATCTACCGGCTGATGATCGCCCAGCGCATGGTGCACCGGGACGCGGTGTCGATCGTGGACAAGGCGGGACAGACGGTGCCGCACACGCCGGAGTTCGTGAACCGGGTGTTCGACGAGGAGCTGGGGCGGCTGCTGCTGGCGGCCGAACCCGGGCGCGACCTCGGCGACCACACGACCATGCGCGAGGCGCGGCGGGCGAGCGAGGAACTCATCAAGAACGGATGGTTCAGCCCGGTTTAGCTGTGGCGCCCAGGCGGACTCCTCCCGTCGCGCCCGCCGGCCGCGCCGCGCGCGAGCTGCCGCTGGTCCTCATCCTGGTGGCGCTCTCGCTGTGGGTCTATCGCAGCGCCCTGGGCGCCTTCTTCTCGCCCGACGACCTCATCTACCTGGAGCGCGTGCGCGGCATCGTCCCCGAGCCGCCGACGCTGTGGCGATTCCTCTCGGGGCCCGCCTACTTCCGTCTGGCGCACGCGGCGTTCGGCGCCCACGCGTTCCCCTACCTGCTGGTCAACTGGCTGCTGCACGGCCTCTGCGTCGCCGCGCTCTACGCCTGGGTGCGCGGCGCGGGGGGTGGGGTGCTGGCGGCCGGCCTGGCCGCCGGGCTCTTCGGCACGTCGCGACTGTTCCTCACCGTGGTGCTCCAGGTGGTCACGGTCGCCGAGCCGCTCTCGCTCCTGCTCGCGCTCGCGGCGCTGGGGATGGCGGCGAAGCCCGGGGCGGCATGGCGGCTGGGGGCGGCCCTGGTGTTCGCGGCGGCGCTGCTCTGCAAGGAGACGGTGATGCTGCTGCCGCTGCTGCTGCTGCTGCCGGGTCCGGAGGCGGCGCCGCTCAGCGCGCGGGCTTCGCGCTACGCCGTGCTCATGGCGCCCACCGTGCTCCTGCTCGCCTACCTGTCGAGCCCGGTAGTACAGGCGGGGCTCTTCGTCAACGACATCTACGCCCGCGCCTACGGCGTCAATCTCTTCCACAACCTGATGACCATGACCGGCTGGGCGACCGACTTCCGCACGCCGATCCCCGATCTCTACTCGACGCTCTCGACCGCGGCGTGGCGCACGGGGCTGTGGGTGACGCTGGGATTCGCGGCGCTGGCGGTGGTCGCCTGGCGCGCGACCCGGCTGCCCGCGTTCGGGCTCGGGTGGTGGCTGCTGGCGCTGGCGCCGGTGCTCCCGCTGCTGCGGCAGCGCTACCTCCACTACCTCTACGTGCCGGTCGCGGGGCTCACGCTGGCGGTGGGCGCCGGCTGGGAGTGGGCGGTGGCGGGGGCGCGCGCGGCCGGCGCCGCGGTGGAGCCGACCGCCAAGCGCGCCGCGCCGGCGGGAGGCAGCCGCGCCACGGCCGGGCGGTCCGGCGCGCGCGCGGTGTTCGGCTGGGCGGTCGCCGTGGCGGCGATCCTGGGGCAGGTGGTCGTGTCCGACGCGCTCATCCACGAGCGCGCGGCCAAGCGCCTGCCCACGGTGGATCTTCCGTACGATCCGTTCCTGCGCAAGCAGGAGACGGCCCGGCGGGTCATCACGCGCGTGGGCGCGGCCACCGCGGGGCGGCGGGTGAGCGCGGTGCTCGTGGTGCCCGAGCAGGGCTGGACCGCGGGGCTGGCCCAGATCCTCCACTCGGTCCTCGGGGAAGGCCGGGCGCTCCGGGCCGTCCTGCCCAACCTCGACTCGGTGGCGCTGGTGCCGCGCTGGTCGACCGCGTACCGGGACTTCGAGCTCTTCTACGGGCGCGTGGACGGCAACGTCGTGGACCTCGGCCGCGGGCCCGACGCGCACCGCCGCCTGGTCGAGGCGCTGATCGCCGACGACTGCCTCCCCGACGCCGGCCAGGAGCTGGCGACGGCGCTGGCGGCCTACCCCGACGACCCGGGGCTGGCGGCAGTGCGCGATCGGCTGGCCGCCGCGGCGCGGCGTCCGCCGCCGGCGGCGACGCGGCCCTGACCGGGCGCGGGGTTCCGCCACGGGCACGCGCGCCCGCGTGCCGGGCGTGGCATCCACCGCGCCCCATTGCTATGCTCCGCCTTCCCACCCCTTATCAAGGAGGCAGGCATGGCGATCCAGATCGGTGACGAGGCCCCCGACTTCACGGCCCAGACGACGCAGGGCCCGATCACGTTCCACGAGTGGATGGGCGGCTCGTGGGCGGTCCTCTTCTCGCACCCCAAGGACTTCACGCCCGTGTGCACGACCGAGCTCGGCTACATGGCGAAGCTCAAGCCGGAGTTCGACAAGCGCAACACCAAGATCATCGGACTCAGCGTCGATCCGGTCGAGAACCACGCCAAGTGGGCCGTGGACATCCAGGAGACGCAGGGACAGGCACCCAACTATCCGATGATCGGCGACCCGGAGCTCAAGGTGGCGAAGCTCTACGGGATGCTGCCGGCGGCGACCCCCGGCACCTCCGAGGGCCGCACGCCCGCCGACAACCAGACCGTCCGCAACGTCTTCGTCATCGGGCCCGACAAGAAGGTCAAGCTGGTCATCGTCTACCCGATGACCACCGGCCGGAACTTCGACGAGGTGCTGCGGGTCATCGACTCGCTGCAGCTCACCGCGAAGCACAAGGTCTCGACCCCGGTGAACTGGAAGCAGGGCGAGGACGTGATCATCGCCGGGTCGGTCTCGGACGACGACGCGAAGAAGATCTATCCGCAGGGCTGGAAGGCGCCGCGCCCCTACCTGCGCATCGTCGCGCAGCCCAAGGCGTGAGAGGAGTCCCCGCCCGGCGCGGGAGGACGGTGGTGAGCACCGTCCTCCGCGTCCTGGGCGTCGCGCTCGCCAGCCTCGCGACGGCGGCGGTGGCCGAGGCGGCCGCCGCCCCGCTCCGTTCGCCCGTCGAACGCCGCGTGGTCGCGGCGGTGGACCGGGGCACGCCGGCCGCCCTCCAACTCCTCGAGCGCGCGGTCGACATCAACAGCGGTACGATGAACCTCGCCGGGGTGCGGGAGGTGGGCCAGCTCTTCCGCGCCGAGTTCGACGCGCTCGGCTTCGCGACCCGCTGGGTGGAGGGTGCCGCCTGGAACCGGGCCGGACACCTCATCGCCCACCGGCCCGGGCGCAAGGGCGCCAAGCACCTGCTGCTGATCGGGCACCTCGACACGGTGTTCGAGCGGGAGAGCCCGTTCCAGCGCTTCCAGCGGACCTCGGACTCGACCGTGAGCGGCCCCGGCATCATCGACATGAAGGGCGGCGACGTCATCATGCTGCTGGCCCTGCGCGCGCTCAAGGACGCCGGAGTGCTCGATGATCTCACCGTGACCGCGGTGCTCACCGGCGACGAGGAGAAGACCGGAGCGCCCCTGGAGCTCGCGCGCCGCGACCTGATCGCCGCGGCCGACAGCGCCGCGGTCGCGATCGGCTTCGAGGACGGCGACGGGCATCCCCAGCACGCGGTCATCGCCCGGCGCGGGGCGAGCGGCTGGGTGCTGCGGGTCCAGGGCACCCCGGCCCATTCGTCGCAGGTGTTCCGCGCCGACATCGGCAGCGGGGCGATCTACGAGACCGGCCGCATCCTGGCGGCGTTCGAGGATTCGATCTCGCGCCAGCCCTACCTCGTGGCGAACCCCGGCGCGATCGTGGGCGGCACCACGGTCGCGTTCGACCCCGACGCGAGCCGCGGCTCGGCGTTCGGCAAGACCAACGTGGTCGCCGAGACCACCATCGTGACCGGCGATCTGCGCGCGCTCTCAATCGCGCAGCGCGAGGGGGCCAAGGCGACCATGCGCCGCATCGTCGCGGCCGCCC
>VBPB01000161.1:10416-10908 GCA_005893365.1 Candidatus Eiseniibacteriota bacterium | reverse complement strand
ATTTACAAAGTACTTGACACTAGATTCATCGCCGGCGTACCGTGGGCGCATCATGGCGCGACCGGCCCGCGCTCCCGACCCGCCCGCGCTCCACGCCCGCGCGATGGCCGACCTCTCCTTCATCCGCCGGACGATGGAGCAGGCGGCCGCCTTCACCACCTTCTCGGGCTGGGGGCTCGTCGTCATCGGCGCCAGCGCCCTGGTCGCCGCCGCCATGGCCGGGCCCGACCCGGGCGGATCGCGCTGGCTGCCCGTGTGGATCGTCGACGGGGCGCTCGCCGCCGCCATCGGGATCGTCTCGACGCTGCGGAAAGCGCGCGCGGCGCGCGAGCCGCTGCTCGGCGGTCCGGTGAAGAAGTTCGCGCTCGCCCTGGCGCCCGCCTTCGCCGCCGGCGCCACCCTCACCGTGGCGCTGACGCGCGCCGGACACGCCGGCTTCCTGCCCGGGGTCTGGCTCCTCCTCTACGGCGCCGGCCTCGCGACGGCGGGAAC
>VBPB01000161.1:8773-10411 GCA_005893365.1 Candidatus Eiseniibacteriota bacterium | reverse complement strand
TCATGGCGCTCGGCGCCGCCGCGCTGCTGGGCCCGGGGGCGTGGAGCGCGTGGCTCCTGCCGGCGGGCTTCGGCGGGCTCCACCTGCTCTTCGGCCTCCTGGTCGTGAGGCGTCACGGTGGCTGAGTCCGGCGCGGCGCGACGCAAGCGAGGGGAGCGGGCGCCGGCGGCGCCTCCGCGCGTCCGCGGCGTCGAGGCAAAGGTCGCGCCGGAGCGATCGGTCGACCTCGACCGGCTCATCCACCACCGGCTGCGGCTCGGCATCCTGAGCGCGCTCGCGGCCGCCGAGTCCCTCGCGTTCAACGACCTCAAGACGCTCCTCGGCGCCACCGACGGCAACCTGAGCGTGCACTGCCGCAAGCTCGAGGATGCCCACTACGTGGTCTGCACCAAGACCTTCGACCGGCGCCGCCCGCGCACCGAGTACCGGCTCGCCCCCGCGGGCCGCCAGGCGCTGGCCCGCTACCTCAACCACATGGAGGCCCTGATCCGGGCCACGCGCGGGACCCTCGGGCGCTGAGCCGGGCCCGGGCGGCGAATTTTTTTTGGGAGGTTACTTTATGAACAGAAGTACTTCTGAAAATGATAGCCTGGAATCGGGCGCGAGGGCCCCGGCGCCCCGACACGTCGCCATCATCATGGACGGCAACGGCCGCTGGGCGCGGGCCCGCGGGTTGCCTCGCCTGGCCGGACACCGCGAGGGGGCCGTCGCCGTGCGGCGCGCCGTGGAGGCGGCCGCGCGCCTCGGGATCCGGACGCTCACGCTGTTCGCCTTCTCGGGCGACAACTGGAAGCGACCGCCCGACGAGGTGGCCGGGCTCCTCGTCCTGTTCCGCCGCTACCTCGCCGCCGAGACCCCCGCGCTGGTCCGGCGACGCGTCCGGCTGTCGGTCATGGGCCGCCGCGATCGCCTGCCCGCGCCCCTCAGACGCGCGGTGAGCGCCGCCGAGCGCGCGACGGCGGGCGGGCGGGGCCTGCATCTGCGCATCGCCATCGACTACTCCGGTCGCGACGCCATCCTGGGCGCCTCCCGACGCGGGCCGGCGCGAAGCCGCGCCGGCTTCGCCCGCCGGCTGGGCCTGGCCTCCGGCGGCGGCGCCGCGTCCGACGTCGATCTCCTGATCCGCACGGGCGGCGAGCACCGGCTGAGCGACTTCCTGCTCTGGGAGAGCGCGTACGCCGAGCTGACCTTCGCCTCGGTCATGTGGCCGGATTTCACCCCCGAGCACCTGGAGACCGCGGTCTCGGATTTCCGACGCCGGGAGCGGCGCTTCGGCGGCCTGTCCAAGCGGGCCGCGAGCTGAGCGCCGAGGGCCGCGGCCGGCGCGAGACCACGGCCGCCGGTTGCACACCGGATCGAACCGAGGACGAGATGAGGGAGCCCGAGACCCACCGGCGCGCGGCTGACTCGACTCCGCGTGGCCGCGACGCGGTCCGCATGCCGCTCAAGATCGTGCTCACCCTGGAATCGCTGGGGACCGCGGGCGTCGGGCTCTGGCTCCTGTGGGTGACGGCGGTCGTGCTGCCGGCGCGCGACCCGGCCCAGATCCCGATGTGGCGCACCGTCGCCGCGGCCTGCCTCGGCTTCAGCGTCCTGTGCTGGGCGAGTGTGGTCGACGACGCGCGGGCCGCCGTGCTG
>VBPB01000161.1:1607-8725 GCA_005893365.1 Candidatus Eiseniibacteriota bacterium | reverse complement strand
TGGGCCTCATCTTCTCCGCGCACGGCTTGACCGGGATCGCCTACGCGCTGCTCGCCGGCCGGGGCCGGGACACGGTGGCCGGACCGGGCGTCGGGCTGCCTGGGGTGGCGTCTCGGTAACCGCCCGCGGCGCGGCCGGCACCCGGTCTCATGTCCGGCCTCGACGACCTGCCGCTCTGGTACAGTCGTGCCCATGATGGACGGCAAGGTGGTCGTCATCACCGGGGCCAGCGGTGGCATCGGGGCCGCACTCGCCGAGCGCGTCAACCGCGAGGGCGGTTGGGCGGTCATGGCCGCGCGCCGGGAGCCCGAGCTGCACGCGCTGCACCTGCGGCTGGGCGGCGACTCGATGCCGGTCGTCGCCGACGTCACACGCCGCGAGGACGTCGAGCGCGTGCGCGACCTGACCCTCGGGCGTTTCGGCCACATCGATGTCTGGGTCAACAACGCGGGGCGCGGCATCACCCGGCCGGTCACCGAGCTGACCGACGACGACCTGGACGAGATGATGCGCGTCAACCTCAAGTCGGCCCTCTACGGCATGCAGGCGGTGCTGCCGCACTTCCAGTCGCTCGGCCGCGGCCACATCATCAACATCTCCTCGATGCTGGGCCGCGTGCCCTTCGTGCCGCCGCGCGCGGCCTACAGTGCCGCCAAGCACGCACTCAACGCCCTGACCGCCTGCCTGCGCATGGAACTGCGCGAGCGCTATCCCGGCATCCACGTCTCGACCGTCTCGCCCGGCGTGGTGGCCACCGAGTTCGGCGTCCACGCGCTGCACGGGGGGCGCGATTCGCGGCAGCTGCCGATGGCGCAGCCAGTGCAAGAGGTCGTGGACGTCATCGTCTCGGTGATCCACCATCCCCGCGCCGACGTCTACACGCGGCCGGGTCTGCAAGAGCAGGTGGTGGCCTATTTCGCCGCGGAGGACCTCGCGGCGGTGGAATCCCAGGGATTCCAGCCGCCCGGACCGCCCCGGACCTAGCCCCTGGCGGCACGGACGCGGACGGCCCGCCCGGCGGGCGCGGTCCCGCGGCCCCGGAGGGGGGCCGGCCGCCGGCGCCGGCGGCACCCGGGGGTCCGGCCGTGCGCGGGCCTGCGGTTCCAACCCTTTCCGGCGCCAGACTATCGAAGCCTTCAGACGAGACGCGGCGGCGAGAGGGCGATGCTGAGCGTGGACCCGGACACCATCCCAGAGGGGTCGGACGCGGTCGACGCGATGCTCGCGGCCGCCGGGGATACCCGCGCCTTCGAGCGCCTCTACCGCGGTCACGTGGCGCGAGTGCACGGGTTGGCGCGACGGATGGCCGGTGACGACGAAGCGGGGGAGCTGACGCAGATGGTGTTCGTGCGGGCCTGGCAGAAACTCGAGACCTTCCGGGGCGAGGCGAAGTTCGGCACCTGGCTCCACCGCGTGGCGATCAACGTCATCCTGGGGCGGCGGGCCTCGCTCAAGCTGGAGCGGGAGCGGCGGCAGGGCGGCGACGAAGTCTTGGGCACCGTCGCGGCGCGCCCCGCGGGCACCGAGCACCGCATGGACGTCGACGGCGCGATCGCGCGGCTGCCGCCGGGCGCGCGCCAGATCTTCGTGCTCCACGACGTCGAGGGTTACAAGCACGAGGAGATCGGCCGGATGTTGAGCATCAACCCCGGCACCTCCAAAGCCCAACTCCATCGCGCGCGCATGCTGCTGCGCGGACATCTGGGGAGATGACGATGACCGACACGCGCGGCCCCGCCTGCGGACTCGAGAGCGGCCGGCTCTCGGCCTATCTCGACGGCGAGTTGACGAACGGCGAGCGCCGCGCGGTCGAGGCGCACCTGGCCGGCTGCGAGGGCTGCACGGCGCTGCTCGCCGACCTGAGGCGCGTGGTCGACCAGGCGCGCTCGCTCGCGGACGCCGCCCCGCCCGAGGACCTTTGGCCCGGCATCGAGCGCCAGCTCAAGCCGCGGGCGCGGCGGACGCCGGCGCCCGCCCAAGCGCTCGCGGGTCCTTCGGCCTGGTGGCGCCGGCGGCTCGACCTGGCGGTGCCGCAGCTCGCCGCGGCCGCCGTAGTCCTGGTCCTGCTCTCGGCAGGGGCGATGTGGCTCCTGCTGCATGGCTCTGGGACGCGCGGGCCCGCCGTCACCGGCGTGACGCCGGTCGCCCCGCCGCCGGTGGCGGCGGCCCGGCCAGAGTCGACGCAGGCGCCGCTCGCCGCGGCCGCGCCGCCGGCGAGCCCGGCGCTCGTGACCGCGGGCAACGCCGGCTACGACGCCGCGGTCGCCGAGCTCGAGGACGCGCTGGCGTCGGGGCGCGGGCGGCTCGATCCGCGCACGCTCCGGGTGGTCGAGCAGAACCTCCGCGTCATCGACCGGGCCCTCGACGAGGCGCGCCGGGCGGTGGCGGCGGATCCCGGCAACACCTGGCTGCGGTCGCATCTCGCCGCCACCATGAAGCGCAAGGTCGACCTGCTGCGCTCGGCGACGCTGCTCGCCTCGACGCAGGGATAGCGAGGGGGAGGGGACGGCATGATCGCTTCACTCGCCGCACTGGCGCTGACGGTGGTCGCCGCCACGACGCACACCGACACCACGGTCTCGGTCCGGCCGGGGACGCGACTCGAGCTCAACGCCTTCGCGGGCTCGATCTCGGTCGTGACCTGGTCGCGCAACGCGGTGCGCCTGGGGGCGGACCACTCGTCGCACACGCGCCTCGCGCTGGACGAGAAGGGTCCGGTGCTGAACGTGCGGGTGGAGCACTGGCGCGGCATCCCGACCTCGGTCGAGTACCAGCTCACGGTGCCCAAGTGGATGTCGCTCGACCTGTCGGGGGTCAACACCGACATCTCGGTGGAGAACTCCGAGGGCGAGATCGCGGCGGAGACCGTGCAGGGCGAGGTGCTGATCACCGGCGGGGCCAAGATCGTCAAGGCGAACTCGGTCGAGGGCGAGGTGCGCGTGGCGCGGGCTTCCGGGAAGATCGAGGCCAATTCGGTGAACGCCGGGGTCCGGCTCAGCGAGTGCAGCGGCCAGATCCTGGCCAGCAGCATCAACGGCGAGGTGCGCATGACGGACATCGCCTCGGACGACGTCGAGGCCAGCACCATCAACGGCGTGGTGTCGTACGAGGGCCAAATCAAGGACGGCGGCTCGTACCGGTTCAGCACGCACTCCGGCGACGTCTCGGTCGCGGTGCCGGAACGCGCCAACGCCAGCGTGGCGGTGGCGACCTACAACGGCGAGTTCTCCTCCAGCTTCCCGGTCACGCTCAACCAGACGCGCAAGGGCAAGCGGTTCGACTTCACCCTCGGCAGCGGCAGTGCCAGGATCGAGCTCGAGTCCTTCGAGGGGGAGATCCGGTTGCGCCATCCGGGCGATCCCGACACCCGGCGCGGCAACGAGTTCAAGTACGAGTACAAGTACCAGTACCCGATGGACAAGGCCAAGCGCGAGGTCAACAAGACC
The DNA here is from genome assembly GCA_005893365.1 of Candidatus Eiseniibacteriota bacterium. Taxonomy (GTDB): domain Bacteria; phylum Eisenbacteria; class RBG-16-71-46; order RBG-16-71-46; family RBG-16-71-46; genus WS-11. Next base: position 5,279 of record VBPB01000161.1, on the reverse strand, counting down.
AAGCAGAAGCCCAAGACCAAGCAGGACGACGGGGACCCGGACGAGGACCAAGAGCCATGAGCACGACGAACGCAAGGGACATCGGCGGAGGCGCGCGGGGCCTGGCGTCCGCGCGGACCCTGGTGGCGGGATTGCTGGCGGTGGCGCTGCTGGCGCCGGCCGCGATGGGGCGGAGTCATGACGCCCGCGACACGTCGCCACGGCACTCGGGCGAGGACTTCACCTGGGGCGGCCGGATCGCGGCGGGCAAGGCGATCGAGGTCAAGGGGGTGAACGGCGAGATCACCCTCGAACCGACCACCGGCGACCAGGTGGAGGTGGTGGCGCGCAAGAGCGCGCGCAAGAGCGACCCCGACGAGGTCAAGATCGAGGTCGTCGAGCACGAGGACGGGGTCACGCTGTGCGCGGTGTATCCAACGCCCGAGGGTGAGAAGCCCAACGAGTGCAAGCCCGGCGAGGGCGGACGGATGAACACACGCAACAACGACGTGCAGGTGGACTTCGACGTGCGCGTGCCCGCGCGGGTGCGCGCCATCGGCCGCACCGTGAACGGGAGCATCTCGGCCCACGGGCTCACCGCCGACGCCGAAGCCTATACCGTCAACGGATCGATCCACATCGCGACCCGCGGCGTGGCGGCCGCCTCGACGGTGAACGGGTCGATCGAGGCCGAGCTGGGGACCAGCCCGCGCGAGCCGCTCGAGTTCCAGACCGTGAACGGCGGCATCAAGGTGACGCTCCCGGGCGACACCGGCGCCGAGCTGCGCGCCTCCACGGTGAACGGCGACATCGACAGCGAGCTGCCGGTCACGTCCTACCGCCGGCTGAGCCACCGCCGGCTCACCGGCACGATCGGCAAGGGCGGCCCACAGCTCAGGCTCACCACGGTCAACGGGGATATCCGGCTGCGCGCGTCGTCGTAGTCGGTCGTCCGCTGTTCGCGGAACCTCCTGGCATCCGGAAGACGCGCGTCCTAATATGCGCGTCTCCCGCGACGTCCACACCCTGCCGAGCCGGAGGTTCCCGTCATGTCGCCCTCGTCGTCCCGCGAGCTAGAAACGTTCTTCGCCACCTGGGAGCAGGAGGCCAAGCGGACCACGCGTCTGCTGGCCTCGCTGCCGCTCGACCGCTACGACTTCCGCCCCGACGAAGGCGGGCGATCGCTGGGCGAGCTGGCCTGGCATCTGGCCGAGATCGACGGCTGGTTCAGCCACTGCATCACCACCGGCGAGTTCCGGCGCGACGCCAAGGTCCCCGACATGGAGCGCCCCCGGGCCGTGGAGGCGCTGGCGCCCGGGTACGAGCGCGTGCACCGCGCGGCGGTCGAGCGGCTCCGCGCCCTGAAGCCCGAAGACCTCGACCGCTCGATGCCCTTCATGGGCGGGACCACGATGGTGATCCGCGACCTGCTCTGGTATGCGATGCTCCATCACGCCATCCACCATCGCGGGCAGCTCACGCTCATGTGCCGCCTCGCTGGCGGCAAGGGGCCCGGCATGTACGGCCCGTCGCGCGAGGAGACCGCGGCGATGCGGGCCAAAGCGGGTGCGTAGCGCCGCCCCGGGGGCCGCCCCATGGAGCTGATCGAATCCCACCTCGACACCGCCAGCGAGGCATTCAAGGAGAACGCCGCGCATCACCGCGCCCTCGCCGCCCAGCTCAAGGAGCACCTGGAGGCGGTGAAGCAGGGGGGCGGCAAGGCGCAGCTGAGCCGCCACAAGGCGCGCGGCAAGCTGTTCGTGCGCGAGCGGGTCGAGATGCTGCTCGGCCCGGGCACCGCCTTCCTCGAGCTGTCGCCGCTCGCGGCCCACGAGCTGTACGAGGGCGAGGCACCGGGCGCGGGCCTGGTCACCGGCGTCGGCACGGTGCGCGGTCGCCCGGTGATGGTGGTCGCCAACGACGCCACGGTGAAGGGCGGCACCTACCTGCCCATGACCGTCAAGAAGCACGTGCGGGCACAGGAGGTGGCGCTCGAGAACCGCCTGCCGTGCGTGTACCTGGTGGACTCGGGGGGTGCCTTCCTGCCGCTCCAGGCCGAGGTGTTCCCCGACCGCGACCACTTCGGGCGCATCTTCTACAACCAGGCGCGCATGTCGGCGCTCGGCATCCCGCAGGTGGCGGCGGTGATGGGCTCGTGCACCGCCGGCGGCGCCTACGTGCCGGCGATGAGCGACGAGGCGATCATCGTCAAGAATCAGGGCACCATCTTCCTGGGCGGTCCGCCGCTGGTGAAGGCGGCGACCGGCGAGGAGGTCACCGCCGAGGACCTGGGCGGCGGCGACGTGCACACGCGCATCTCGGGCGTGGCCGACCATCTCGCCGACGACGACGGGCACGCGCTCGAGATCGTGCGCGACATCGTGGCGCACTTGGGGCCCGCCGCGCGCGCCGGCATCGAGCTGGCCGACCCCGAGCCACCGCGGTACGACCCCGAGGAGATCTACGGGCTCCTGCCGCGCGACCTGCGCACGCCCTACGAGGTGCGCGAGCTGATCGCCCGTCTGGTGGACGGCTCGCGCTTCCACGAGTTCAAGTCGCGCTACGGCACCACGCTGGTCACCGGCTTCGCCCACCTGCACGGCATGCCGGTCGGCATCCTGGCCAACCAAGGCGTGCTGTTCAGCGAGAGCGCGCTCAAGGCCACGCACTTCATCGAGCTGGCCGCCCAGCGCCAGGTGCCGCTGCTGTTCCTCCAGAACATCAGCGGGTTCATGGTGGGCAAGCAGTACGAGCACGGCGGGATCGCCAAGGACGGCGCCAAGATGGTGCACGCCGTCGCCAACGCCCAGGTGCCGAAGATCACCCTCATCATCGGCGGCTCCTTCGGCGCCGGGAACTACGGCATGTGCGGGCGCGCCTACCAGCCGCGCTTCCTGTTCATGTGGCCCAACAGCCGCATCAGCGTGATGGGCGGCGAGCAGGCCGCCTCGGTGCTGGCGCAGGTGAAGGATGCGGCCGGGAAGAAGATGAGCGAGGCCGAGGTGAAGAAGTTCAAGCAGCCGATCCTCGACAAGTACGAAGAGGAGGGCAGCCCCTACTACTCGACCGCCCGGCTCTGGGACGACGGCATCCTCGACCCGGCGTCGACCCGCGACGCGCTGGGCCTGGCGCTGGCGGCCTCGCTCAACACGACCATCCCGGAGATGCGGTTCGGCGTGTTCCGGATGTGAGGGCATCCGCCCGGGGAGGGAACGGCGTGGACGCGCTTCGCATCGGCCTGATCGGCGACCACGATGCCCGGGCGACCGCGCACCGCGCGATCCCGCTGGCGCTGGCGCGCGCCTCGGCCGTCACCGGCGTGCCGGTCGAAGGCCGCTGGCTCCCCACCGCCGAGCTGGGTCGCTACCCCGCCGATGCCGCGGCCTGCGACGGGCTCTGGCCCGTCCCCGCGACACCCTACGCCGATGGCGAGGCGGCGATCGCCGCGCTGCGCCGCGCGCGCGAGACCGGCGTGCCGGTGCTCGCCACCTGCGGCGGCTACCAGCACGCGCTGCTCGAGTACGCGCGGAACGTCCTGGGCCTGACCCAGGCGCAGCACGGCGAGGAGCATCCCGAGGCCGAGCTGGCGCTGATCGGCCGGCTCGCCTGCGAGTTGGTCGAGGTGACCGGCCGCATCCGCCTCACGCCGGGCTCGCGGCTGGCCGCGATCTGCGGCGTGGACGAGCTGGAGGA
>VBPB01000161.1:0-1545 GCA_005893365.1 Candidatus Eiseniibacteriota bacterium | reverse complement strand
GGCCGGCGAGGTGCGGGCCTTCGAGCTGGACGGGCACCCGTTCTACTTCGGCACCGCGTTCCAGCCCGAGCGCTCGGCGCTCGCCGGCCGCGACCATCCCCTGATCGTCGCGTTCGTGCGCGCCGCCGCCGAGGCGCGGGCGCGGCGGACCCCCGCGGGGCGCTGACCCGCCGCTCGCCTCAGCCCGGGGGGCCGCCGGCGAGGATCCCGAGCGTGACGAAGTGCGCGATGACGGCCGCGAACGCCGTGCCCACGACGAGCAGCACCCACCGCCTGCGGTCCCAGATCTGACGCAGACCGGAGAACTGGACGAACAGGTCGACCCCGTAGGCGGCGCAGTAGGCGATGTTGGCGAGCACGGCCAGGAGGAAGAACAGGAGCAGCGGATCACGGGCCAGGAACACCCGTGAGGCGGGCCAGCCGGCGATGAAATGCGCGCCGACCACCGCGAGTAACACCGCGTTGTAGATCAGACGCCGCGGCTCCCAGTAGCGCAGGGCGTCCGCGGCCAGCTCCCCGAACCGGCCCGGCATGCGCGTGTCCGATGGATCCGACGCCATCGCGCCTCCTCGGAAGTCGCTCGTCCGCGGGCGACCGCCTCACCGCGTCGCCGCCGGCATTCTGGCACACTTGCGCCGCGGCGGCCGAGCCGCACCTCGCTGAGCGCGAAACGCGCGTCCTCGGCGGCTACGGCGATGTCGCAGGCGCAGGCGAGCCCGACCCCGCCACCCAGGACGTGGCCGTGGAGGCGCGCGATCACCGGCTTGGGCAGGTCGGCGATGGTGGCGAACATGCCGCCCAGCCGTTCCGCTTCCGCCAGGTTCTGCTCGAAGGTGGCGTGCGCCGACGCCTTCATCAGGCCGATGTCGGCCCCGGCGCAGAACGAAGGCCCGCGGCCCCCCAGCACCACGACGCGCACGCTGCGATCGTGCCCCAGCGTCTGCATGGTCGCGGTGAGCTCCGCCCCCAGCTCGGCGGCGAGCGCATTGTGCTGCTCCGGCCGGTTGAGCCAGACGCGCGCGACCGGGCCTGCGGTGACCACTTCGAGCGTGCCGGACATGAGGGCTCCTGGGCGATGAGACGCGGTGCGTGGTGGCCAGGGCGGATTGAAGCGGCTCGGCCGCCGCGGCGCAAGTGTGCCAGAATGCCGGCTTCGACGCCGTGAGTCCGGATCCATTCCCGGGGCGCGCCATGTCGTTCGCGGATCAGCGCTCGTTCGACGTACGGTGTGAGTGGGGAGCGGGCGGCGCCGCGGCCCTGGCGGGTTGCCGGACGTTGGTCGTCGTCGACGTGCTGTCGTTCTCGACCTGCGTCGCCGTCGCGGCCGAACGAGGGGTCACCGTCCTGCCCTATCGGGCCCGGGACGCGGACGCCGCCGGATTCGCCGCCGGCCGTGGGGCGGTGCTCGCGGGCCCGCGCGGCAGCGGCTTCTCGCTCTCACCGGCGTCGCTGATGAGTGCCCGCCCCGGCACCCGCGTGGTGCTTCCCTCGCCCAACGGGGCGGCCGTATGCCTCGAGGCGGCTCGCCACGGGCGCGTGCTCGCC
>VBPB01000160.1 GCA_005893365.1 Candidatus Eiseniibacteriota bacterium | reverse complement strand
ACGAGTTCGTCCCGGACTCGTTCTCGCCGGACCTGGACCGCGTCCGCCCGGGGACGGTCACGGTGGAGCAGTTCGCCTGGCTGCCGCGCGTGGCCCTGGTCTCGGGCACCGCCGGCATCTTCTTCGACAACCGCTACGGCGCCTCGTTCGGCGTGGCCCGCCCGCTCCAGGGCGGGACCTTCCTGCTCGACGCCCAGGCCGACCTCACCGGATTCATCGCCTTCCCCAGCACCGGGGCCGAGTACTCGTCGGTCCGCCACTTCAGCGGATTCGGCGGCCTCGCCTGGCGCCCGCCGGTGATCGACTGCGCGGTGCGGGTGCGCGGCGTGCGGTTCATCGATGGCGACCGGGGCGGCGAGTTCGAGGTGCGCCGCGCCTTCGGCGACATGGACATCGCCTTCTTCTATCAGCGCACCTCGGGCCTCAACGCGAGCGGCATCCGGGTCCTGTTCCCGATGGCGCCGGCCGTGCGCCGCCACGCCGTGACCCATCCGCCGGGCCTGCCGTTGCGCGTGTTCCCGGTCGACCGGATCGGACTCGACTACACGGACCAGGCCGGGTCGGTCGGACGCAACCTGCGCGGGGTCGCCTCGCGCGAGGACCTCCTGCGTCAGCTCAACCTGCCGAGCCTCACGGCCAACGCCTACCGGTACCGCGCCGCGCGCGGCTGGGACGCCCAGACTCCGCCCGCCGCCGAGCCGGACCGCGTCTCGCTCACCGGGATGACCGGGTTCATCAACACGCCGTGGTGCGGCGTCATCACCGAGCGGATGCTGGAGGTGGGCTACAACCAGATCCCGAGGGGCGCCGCCTACGATCATCGCGGCATCCATCGCAACGACGTCTACTACGCCGCCCTCGGCTTCCTGCCGCACTTCGAGGCCGGCGTGCGCTGGACCGCGATCCCCGGCCTGCACGCCTTCACGCAGGACATCCCGACCTCTCAGGTCACCGACACCGACCGGATGCTGAGCGGGAGGATCGAGATCCTCACGCCGAAGCCGGGGCGCCCGGGACTCTCGGTCGGCGCGGAGGACATCGCCGGGACGCGGCGCTTCCACTCCACCTACATCGTCACCGGCATGCCCTTCGTGTATCGACGGCTGGCGGCGCGCGTGTCGGTGGACTACGCCCCCCGGGTCTTCTCGACGGTGGACCACCGCACGCTCGATGGCGGCTTCGGTGCCGCCGAGGCGAGCGTATGGCGCCCGCTCGCCGTGGCGGTGGAGTACGACACCGAGAAGTGGAATGCCGGGTTGGCGATCAGCGGACCCCTGGGATTCAAGGCTCGCGCCACCCTCCTCAAAGGGGGCTTCGTGAGCCTGGGCGGGGGCTGGTCCGTGCGGCTGTGAGGGCACGGCGTAACCGGCGACGGGGCCCGGGACCGGTGGCGACTCGCGCCCATTGACCCGTGCTGGGCCCGGCACTAGGCTAAGTTGCGGGCGTATGAATGGCTTCGACCAGGGAGGGATTCGGCATGACCGAAGTCGTTCGGGTGGTCGCGCGTCAGCTCGATGGCCAGATGCTCAAGGGCACGACGTCGGACTTCTTCCCCAACCGTCCCCTGTTCCACCTTCAGCCGCTCGACGGTGGCGCCGCCACCGAGATCCGCTGCAAGACGCTCAAGGCGGTCTTCTTCGTCAGGGACCTCGCCGGCGATCCCAAGCGCCGTGACCTGCGCGGGTTCATCGACGCGCCCGGCGAGACCTCCAAGGGCAAGAAGCTCGCGGTGCGGTTCAAGGACGGGGAGCTGCTGTGCGGCTACGCGCTCTCGTACCAGCCCGAGCGCGAGGGCTTCTTCATCACGCCGGCGGACCCGGGGAGCAACAGCCTGCGCATCTACGTGATGGCGTCCGCGGCGGCCGAGGTCAGGGTCGGCCCCGGGGCCGACCTGCTCGCGCAGAAGGCCCTCGCCGAGAAGAAGGGAGGGTAGGGCGCGCCAGCGGCCAGCCGCCGGCCGGCTTGCGTCGCACCGCCGCCCCCGGATATCGTGCGGGGTTCGCGGCCGCCGCACGGGGCTGCCCCACACCCACCCATCCGGGAGACGACATGACCTCGTTCAAGCACCGTCTGCGCCGCAAGAAGGCTCGTACCGGCGCCCGCAAGAAGGCCGTCAAGGCGAAGCTGGCGAAGAAGCCCCGCCGTCGCTAGGCGGTCGCTTCGGGGCGCCAGGGGACCCGCACGCGGCCGCACCCGCGCGGGCGGGATCGCGGCGCCGGGCCAGGCCTCAGCCGAGATCGAGGTACTTGAGGTCGAGCGGACCGAACAGTCCGCCCCCCTGCCCGCCGAACAGTTCGGCCCCGCGGCGCAGGTGCTCCGCCGGCACGTCCACCACCGGCAGCCCGAGGTCGTCGACCGCCGCCGCGCGCTGGGTGGTCGGCAGCGAGTAGCGCTCGCTCGCGAGGTAGTCCTCGAACTCGTCGAGCGTCCACGCGTAGAGGGCGTCCACCTCCCACACCAGCCGCACCTCCTTGCCGCGCAGCAGGTCGGGCGGGTCGTCGGGGCCCGCGGGGCGCAGGATGCCGACCGCGCAGCAGTCGCAGCCGAACCAGAACTCGGGCTCCTTCGCGAGCAGCAGGTTGTGGGTGACCCGGGCTTCGACCGGGGCGTCCTTCCAGACGTTGGTCATCAGCTCGCACAACGCGAACTGGAACCGCAGGAGCGCCAGCGGGTCGTCGTCGGCCGCGCCACGCAGTCCGGTCGCCAGCACCCGCAGGTTGCGGATCGCCTCGAGCCGCACCCAGGGGGAGCGGCGGTTGGCCAGCGCGGTGAGGTTCTTGAGGCTCCCCTCGAGCCGTTCGCGCACCACCACCACCACCTCGGCGAACGTGCCGGCGTCCTTCTCGAGGAACTCGACCGTGCGGCGCATGGCCTGATTGAGCGGCAGGTACGCGGCGCGCAGCGTCCCCCAGTCCTCGGTCAGGCGCTGCTTGGCGATGACATCCCAGTCGGGCATGGCCCAAGTCCCCCTCGGCTGCAGACGGCGTGACGGCGCCCGGGCGGGCGCTTCCAACGGCCGCAGTATAGCGGAGGGGTCCGGCGACGGTCCAATCCGCTCCCCCAAACGCCGGCTCCGCAAGCGTGTGCCCGGTCGCTGCCGCGCGTGCGCGCCGCCGCGCTCAGGCGGGGACGGGCGCCGGTCGGTCCACCGCGACGCGCGCCATGGCGGCGCTGGACTCGCGCGCCGCATCGAGCGCCGCCTGCACCGCCACGGCGTCGTCGAAGTCGGGCGCCTGCGACCCCTCGCCGCGCAGGGCGGCGTGCAGATGCTGGAGCATCGCGCCGAAGGGCGCCACCAGCGCGGGGTCGCCCTCGCGGGGTGCCAACGCCAGCGCCGCCGGCAGCTCGACCGCCTCGGGCTCCTTCCCCGCGACCACCCGCCACAGGCGGTAGCCGGTCTCGTCCCAGCGCAGCGTCGCCTCCTCGCCGTGGATCTCGAAGCGCTCCCAGCGGTACGGCGTGCAGGCCGAGAGGTCGAACATCGCGGTGGCGCCCGAGGCGAACGCGTACTGCACGGTGCAGGCATCGTCCGCCGTCGCCAGGCGCCGCTCGGGCTGCTCGGCGGTGGGGCCGCGCCGCGGCTGGTCCACGCGCACCGAGGCCCAGGCCGAGAGCGGCTCGCCGAAGAACTGGCGGAAGCAGTCGGTGTGATGCGAGCCCAGGGCACCCAGCACGCCGCCCCCGCGCCGCGCGTCCGAGAGCCAGGTCCAGCCGCGCGTCTCCGGCCGCCACCAGAGCGGGTAGCGCCCGAGGATCTCGCCGCGCCGCGGTGCGCCGATGTCGCCGCGCCGCACCATCGCGACGGCGTGGGCGCGCGCCGGGAAGAACCGGAACTCGTGGTTGATCGCCGCCACCTTGCCGGCGCGCCGCGCCGCGTCGCGCATCTCGGCCGCCTGGTAGCGGTTGAGGGCGGTGGGCTTCTCGCACAGGACGTGGGCGCCCCGCTCCAGGGCCGCCAGCATCATCGGGTGATGGAGGTCGGGCGGGGCGACGATGCTGACCAGGTCGGGCCGCACCTCGTCCAGCATCCGACGCCAATCGTCGAACGCCCCGGCGATGCCCAGCGAGGCGGCGAGCTCCCGGGTCTTGGCGAGACGCGTCCCCGCGATCGCCGCCAGCTCGAAGCCCTCGTGGCGCTGGAAGGCCACCGCCTGGACGCTCCGCCCGAACCCCGTGCCGATGATCGCTGTCCGAAAACGTTCCATGCGTTTCTCTCCCGATCGTGCGCACCGCCGCCGTGGTCGTGGCGCCGCGGGCCGGGGCCATGATAGCCGAGTTCGTATGCTAATCTCGGCGCCTCGTCATCCGCGCGCGACTCCGACCCGTCGCGCGGCGTCCTCAAGCCCCTGGAGTGTCCCATGCGCGACCCACGCGGCGCCCGCCTGGCGCAGCACATCGTCCAGCACTCGACCCGCCTCCAGCCGGGCGAGGCGGTGCTGATCGAATCCTTCGACCTCGCCGACGGGCTGGTGCTCGACCTGATCGACGCCGTCCACGCGGCCAAGGCCCAGCCGCTGGTCTCGCTGCGCAGCAACGCGGTCATCCGCAGCCAGCTCGGCCAGGCCACCGAGGCGCAGCTCAAGCTGCAGGGCTTGGTGGAGCGGTTCCAGATGGAGCAGGTGCAGGCCTACGTCGGCCTGCGTGCCGCCGCCAACATCGCCGAGCTGGCCGACGTGCCCGGCGACCGCATCGGGCTCTACCAGCAGCACGTGGTCCAGCCGGTGCACCTCGACTACCGCGTCAACCACACGCGCTGGGTGGTGCTGCGCTACCCGAACGCGGCGATGGCGCAGCTGGCCAACATGAGCACCGAGCAGTTCGAGGAGTTCTACTTCCGCGTCTGCACGCTCGACTACCCGCGCATGTCGGACGCGATGGAGCCGCTCAAGCAGCGCATGGAGCGCACCGACCGGGTGCGCATCAAGGGCCCCGGCGCCACCGATCTCCGGTTCAGCATCAAGGGCATCCCGGCGGTCAAGTGTGAGGGCCGGCGCAACCTCCCGGACGGCGAGTGCTACACCGCTCCGGTGCGCGACTCGGTGAACGGCACCATCGCCTACAACACCCCGTCGCTCTACCTGGGGACCTCCTACGACGGCATCCGCTTCACCTTCGAGGGCGGCCGCATCGTCAAGGCCGAGGGCAGCCCGCAGGCGCGGCTCGACCAGGTGCTCGACAGCGACCAAGGCGCGCGGTTCGTGGGCGAGTTCTCGCTCGGCTTCAACCCCTGGATCACCCGCCCGATGAAGGACACGCTGTTCGACGAGAAGATCGCCGGCTCCCTCCACTTCACCCCCGGCCAGGCCTACACCAGCGCCGACAACGGCAACCGCTCGAAGGTGCACTGGGACCTGGTGCTGATCCAGACCCCCGAGTTCGGCGGCGGCGAGGTGTGGTTCGACGACGAGCTGGTGCGCCAGGACGGCCGCTTCGTGACGCCCGAGCTCGCGGGGCTCAACCCCGAGCGCCTGACGGCGTAGCCCCTCGGGGCTCGACCGGCGGCGACGCGCACCCGATGATCCAGCTCCAGGACATCCGCTTCTCGATCGGCCAGCGCGTCCTGTTCGAGGACCTGAACTGGGTCATCGCCCCCGGCAGCCGCTGCGCGCTGGTGGGGCCCAACGGCACCGGCAAGACCACGCTCATCAAGGTGGCGCTGGGCGAGCTGCCGACCGAGCGTGGCGCCCGCGTGATGGCCCGCGGCAGCCGGCTCGGCTACCTGCCGCAGGAGGCGGCCGAGCGCTTCGACGGCACGGTCTTGGACCGCGCGCTCGAGGCGCACCGTCAGGTCCGCTCGATGCGCGAGGAGCTGGACGCCCTCCACCAGGGGCTGGCCGGGATCGCCCCCGACGATCCGCAGCTGGCGGCGATGCTCGAGCGCACCGGCGAGCTGCAGCACCACCTCGACCTGCACGACGAGCACGCCATCGAGCCCGAGGCGCGCCGCGTGCTCTCGGGGCTCGGCTTCGCGCGCGCCGACCAGGACCGGCCGCTGGCCGAGTTCTCGGGCGGCTGGCGCATGCGCGCCGCCCTGGCGGCCCTGCTGCTCACCGATCCCACCATCCTGTTCCTGGACGAGCCGACCAATCACCTGGACCTGCCGGCGATGGAGTGGCTGGAGGAGTACCTCGAGGACTTCCACGGCGGGCTGGTCGTGGTCTCGCACGACCGCGTGTTCCTCGACCGCGTGACCACCGAGGTACGCGAGCTGGAGTTCGGCCGGCTCGCGGACTACCCGATGACCTTCACGCGTTATCTCGAAGAGAAAGAAATCCGGCGCGACCAGATGGAGGCGCAGAACGCCCAGCTCGACCAGAAGATCGCCCAGCTCTCGCGCTTCGTGGAGCGCTTCGGCGCCAAGAACACCAAGGCGTCGCAGGCCCAGAGCAAGCGCAAGCAGATCGCGCGGCTCAAGGCCGAGCGGGTGGTGATCCCGCGCAAGGCGCAAGGCATCCGCTTCCAGTTCCCCGACCCGCCGCATGCGGGGCGGACGCTGGTGCGGCTCAAGGACGCCGCGTTCGGCTACGACGCCCGCGACGTGTTCGCGCGCGCCGCGGTCGAGATCGGGCGCGGCGAGAAGGTGGCGATCGTGGGCGCCAACGGCGCCGGCAAGACCACGCTGCTGCGCGTGCTGGGCGGGCAGCTCGAGCCGCGCGCGGGCGAGTACCAGGCCTTCCCGCTCACCCGGCTCGCCTACTTCGCCCAGCACGCGGCCGAGACGCTCGAGCCCGGCCTCACCGTGCTGGAGGCGCTGGAGCAGATCGCCAAGGCGGACTGGCGTCCGCGGCTGCGCTCGCTGCTGGGCAGCTTCCAGTTCCACGGCGACGACGTGTTCAAGCTCTGCCGCGTGCTCTCGGGCGGCGAGCGCCAGCGCGTCGCCCTCGCCCGCATCCTGCTCGAGCCCGCCAACCTGCTGCTGCTCGACGAGCCCACCCATCACCTGGATCTCGCCGGCAAGGAGGTCCTGGAGGACGCGCTGGCCCAGTACCCGGGCTCGGTGGTGGTGGTCACCCACGACCGCTCGCTGATGGCGCG
>VBPB01000159.1 GCA_005893365.1 Candidatus Eiseniibacteriota bacterium | reverse complement strand
TGCCGCCGTAACCACAGGACGTCGCGAGGGTCCACTCGCCCAGGGTCGCGCGGCCGTCCTTGAACACCGTGAGCGTGTGGCTCGCGAGCGAGCCGGGCACCAGGCTCCCCAGCCAGGGCACCTGCGCCTGGTCCACCACCACGTGCTGGGCCCCGGCGCCCGGGAAGCTCACCGACAGCGCGTACGTCCCCGCCGGGTCCACCCCGAAGTGCACCGCGTACTCGCTCTGGGTCAGATACCCCGAGCCCCCGTCCACCGCCCGCGTCTGCACCACTCCCGGCGGTCCGTCCACCCGCCGCAGCTTGAGCGTCGCCCCCTGCTGCGTCCGCTTCCCCTGCGCGTCCAGCACCACCACGCGCAGCCCGGCGCCCCCGATCCCGGGCCGCTGGGCGATCGTGTTCGTCACCAGGTGCCGGTTGAAGGCCTCGATGACCAGATCCAGGTCGCCGTCGCGGTCGATGTCCGCCCAGGCGTTGAGGCCCGAGCTGTCGTAGAGGTTGAACGTCGGATCCGGGACGAACGTCCCGTCCCCCTGGTTCAGGTAGAGCCGCGCCGATTGGTAGATCGGCAGGATCAGGTAGAGGTCCAGGTCCCCGTCGTTGTCCACGTCCGCCCAGGTGTCACCCCAGGCGAGCGGCACCGCCGTGAGCCCGGCCGCGGCCGTGACCTCGGTGAACTGCCCCCCGTCGTTGCGGAACAGCCGCGGGCCCGCCACCGTTCTCAGATAGAGATCGAAGTCGCCGTCGTCGTCGTAGTCCACGAACATCGCGCCTTCGTCGAACACCTGCGGCAGCCCCCGCGCCGCCCGCTGGTCGGTGAAGTGCCCGGTCCCGTCGTTGATGAACAGGTGGCTCGCGCAGTAGAGGTCCAGGTCTCCGTCGCCGTCCACGTCCACGGCGTGCGCGCCCTCGGGCTTCAGCGCCTCGGGGATGTTGGCCAGGTCTGCGCCGGCGGCGGCGGCGACGTCCGCGAACGTCCCGTTCCCGTTGTTGTGCCACAGGAAGCTGTGGTACGGCGCCACGTGTCCGTAGTACGGCATGAACAGATCCGGCCAGCCGTCGCCGTCGAAGTCCGCCCACACCGCGGTCTCGCCGAAGCCCACCACGTCCATCCCCAGCGCCGGCGCCACGTCCTCGAACGTCCCGTTCCCCAGGTTGTGCAGCAACCGCGCGCGGTCCGAGCCGGTCACGGCGACGCTGGTTGCACGGCCCCCGGCGCGCGCGGCCAGGTCCTCCTCCCCGGCGTACGGCAACAACACCAGGTCGAGATTCCCGTCCCGGTCGTAGTCGCACCACGAGGAGCCGTGGTAGTTCTGGTTCGCCAGCAGATCGCGGAAGCCGGCGATGTCATTGAAGGCCACGTTGCCGTCGTTCCGGTAGAGCGGCAGATCCACGTCCCCGTCCCCGTCGTAGTCCCCCCAGGCGGGGGACACGGCGCCCGCCGTGTAGGGCGGGAACGACACCCCGGCGTCCTGGAAGATGTTGGCGATCGCGAACGTCGCCGTGACCGCCTTGTCGCCGTCGATGGTCAGGTCCAGCGGGTTGGTGGCGCCGGCCGCGTCGCCGTCCCAGCGCACGAACGCGAATCCCGGTGCCGGGACGGCCGTCAACTGGACCATGCTCCCCTCCGGGTACTGGGTGAGGTTCGGACTCCTCGTCACGCTGCCGTTGCCGACGACGGTCACGGTGAGACCGTGCAGCGTGGCCGCGAAGCTCGCCGCGATGGTGTGGTTCGTGGTCACGTTGCTGAACGTGTACGTGGTCACGGCCCCCACCGACACGCCGTCCACCACCACGTCCACCAGGTGGAAATGCAGGTCCGGCGTGATCGTGAAGCTCCGGTTCGTCCCCTCGCTCACCGCCACCGCGCCGCTCGGCGAGATCGTCCCGCCGCCCGTGGCGCTCGCCGTGATCGTCCAGTCCCCGAGGGTCGCGCGACCGTCCGCGAACACCGTGATCGTCGGGCTCGCCAGCGTGCCGGGCATCAGGTTCCCGAGCCACGACACCTGCCTCTGGTCCACCACCACGTGCTGCCCGCCGGCGCCCGGATAGCTCACCGACAGGGCGTACCTGCCCGCCGGCGCCACGCCCACGTGCACCGCATACTCGGTCTGCGACAGGTAGCCCGAGCCCCCATCCACCACCCGCGCCTGCACCTGCCCCGAGGTCCCGTCCACGCGTCGCACCCGCACCGTCGCCCCGTAGGCCGTCCGCTTCCCCTGCGCGTCCAGCACCACCACCTTGAGCCAGCTACGCGCGAAGCCCGCTCGGCTGTCCATGGTGTTCTCCAGCCGGTGCCGCGACGTCCCCTCCACGTGCAGATCCATATCCCCGTCGCCGTCGTCGTCCGCCCAGGCGGTCAGCCCCGAGCTGTCGTCGAGGTTGAATGACGGGTCCATGAGGAACGTCCCGTCGCCCTGGTTCAGATAGAGTCGCGCCGGCTGACTGAGCCGCGACAGGTACAGGTCCAGGTCCCCGTCGTTGTCCACGTCCGCCCAGCTGTCTCCCCACATGAAGCCCACCGCCGGCAGCCCGGCGGCGCTCGTCACCTCCGTGAACGTGGCCCCGTCGTTGCGGAAAAGCCGTGGCCCGGATGCGGTCCTGAGGCTCAGATCCAGGTCCCCGTCGTCGTCGTAGTCCACCCAGCGGGCCGCCCCGTCCGAGACCAGCGGCAGCCCCATCGCCGCGCGCACATCGGTGAACTGCCCGGTGCCGTCGTTCTGGAACAGGTGTCCCGCGCTGTAGAGGTCCAACGCCCCGTCGTCGTCGAAGTCCCCGGCGCACGCCCCCTCCGGGTTGAGCCCCGCCGGCAGGTTGCTGAGATCCACGCCCGAGGCCACTGCGACGTCCGTGAACGTTCCGTTCCCGTTGTTGTGCCACAGGTAGCTGCGGTTGGGGGCAGTGTACGAGTAGTACGGCATGAACAGGTCGGGCCAGCCGTCGCCGTCGAAGTCCCCCCACACCGCCGTCGCGCCGAAGCCGGCGACGTCCATCCCGAGCGAAGGCGCCACGTCCACGAACGTGCCGTCGCCCTGATTCCGGAACAGCCGCGCGTGCGCCCCGCCGCCGTAGGGTTGCAGCGCCAGGTCGAGATCCCCGTCGCGGTCGAAGTCGCACCAGGCGGCACCATGGTAGTTGCCGTTCGCCAGCAGGGTGCGCAGCCCCGGCATCTCGCTGAACGCGCCGCCGCCGTCGTTGCGCATCAGCGGCAGGTCGGGATCGCCGTCGTTGTCGTAGTCCCCCCAGGCCGGCGACAGCCCGCTGCCGTACGAGGGGAAGGTCGCCGCCGTGACCTGCAGCACCTGGGCGACGGTGAAATGCGCGGTGACGGCCTTGTCGGCGTCCATCGTCAGCGTGACCGGAACGGCGGTCCCCGTGGCGGCGCCGCTCCACCCCGCGAAGGCGGATCCCGATGCCGGGCTCGCCGTCAGCTGGACCGTGCTCCCCCACCCATATGCGGCCAGGTCCGGGCTCTTCGCCACCGTCCCGCTCCCCACCAGGCTCACCGTCAGCGTGTAGGTGTCGATCGTGAAGCTGGCCGCGACGGTGTGGTTGGCGGTCACGTTGCTGAACGCGTACGTGGTCACCGCCCCCACCGACGCTCCGTCCACCAGCACGTCGGCGACGTGGTAGTGGAGGTCCGGCGTGATCGTGAACGTCTGGTTGGTCCCGTGGTCCACCACCACCGCCCCGCTCGGCGAGATCGTCCCGTTGCTCCCTGCACTCGCGGTCAGCGTCCACTGCTTGAGCGTGAACGTCGCCGTCACCGCCTGGTTCGCGGTCATCGTCACCGTCACCGGGTTGGTGCTCCCGGACGCGGCCCCGCTCCACGCGGTGAAGTTCGAGCCCGCCCCCGGCGTGGCGGTCAGCTGCACCGTGCTCCCCCACGGGTAGGTGGCCTGGTTCGGACTCCTGGCTACCGAGCCGGTCCCGTTCCCCGCCAGGCTCACCGTCAGCGTGTAGGTGTCGATCGCGAAGCTGGCGGCGATGGCGTGGTCGGCGGTGACGTTGGTGAACGTGTAGCTGGCCACCGCCCCGACCGACGCCCCGTCCACCAGCACGTCCGCCACGTGGTAATGCAGCGCCGGCGTGATCGTGAACGCCTGGCCGGCTCCGTCGGTCACCACCACCGCGCCGCTCGGCGAGATCGCGCCATTGGCCCCGGCCGAGGCGGTGACGGTGTGCGTGGTCGACTGGAACGTGGCCTGGATGGTGTGGTCCGCCGTCACGTTGGTGAACGTGTAGCTGCCCACCGCCCCGACCGACACGCCGTCCACCTTCACGTCCAGGATGTGATAGTGCAGGGCCGGCGTGATCGTGAACGCCTGATCGGCACCGTCCGCCACCGCCACCGCCCCGGTCGGCGCGATCGCCCCGTTCGCGCCGGCCGAGGCGGTCACGGTGTGCATCGTCAGCGCGAACGTCGCGTCGATCGTGTGCGCGGCGGTCACGTTGCTGAAGGCGTAGCTGCTCACCGCCCCCACCGACACCCCGTCGACCTTCACGTCCTGGACGTGATAGTGCAGGGCCGGCGTGATCGTGTACGACTGGCCGGATCCATAGTTGACGACCGTCGTCCCGCTCGGGGCGATCGACCCGCCCGGGCCCGCGGTCGCCGTGATCGGGAACGTCTGGATCACGAACGTCGCGGTGATGGCCTTGTTCGCGTCCAGGGTCACGCTCAGCGGGTTGGCGGTCCCGGTTGCGTCCCCGCTCCAGGCGCTCAGCCTCCAGCCCACGGCCGGGGTCGCGGTCAGCGTCGCCACCGAGCCCTGGGCGTACAGCGCGGTGCTCGGGCTCGTCGTCACCGTGCCGCTGCCGAACGTCGCGACGTTGAGCGTGTATTGGCCCGGTGCGGTCAGGCTGAAGTCGTCGAACGCCAGCGTGCCGTTGTTCGTGAAGTAGGAGAACTTGAGGTCGGTCATGGGGACGGACGCGGTCGCCACCGCCAGCCGCAGCCGCAGCGCGGCGTTGACCCAGACGTGCGTGCTGTCCCTGCCGATCGTCACCGTGGTCCCGTCGGGGCCCAGGTAGCTGGCGGTGCCGCCGGTCCGGTTCAACACCCAGGTGATCTGCGCGTTGTTGGGCGCGGTCGCCGTGTCCGCGGCCGTGGGTCCGCGGATCTGATAGCGGAACGAATTGTTGGTCAGGATGAACCCGAGCTTGGCGTAGCTGTTCGCGTCGCTCCCCTCGTCGGCCGCCCCCGCACCGAAGCCGCTGCCGACCCGGAGGTTCGCGCACGGCGCCGTGGTGCCGGTCCCTGCCGTCTTCTCGAGCTTGAAGGCGTAGATCAGCAGCGTGGGCGCGGGATTGGCGAAGTCGGTCAGACGCGTGAACGACGCGATCGAGCTGCCGTTGCCCCGGCTCAGCAACAGCCGACCGCCGGAGATGGACGCCGTGGAGTTGCCCGTCACCGCGAACGTGTCGAACTTGGCGTCCGCCGCCACCCCCCCGATCTGATAGGCCGTCAGCGGGCCGCTCGGGAACGACGCGAAGTCCTGCGTGAAGGGCAGCGTCGCCGCCACGAAGTTGGCCGTCACCGACTGGTTCGCGGTCATGCTGACCGTCGTGACCAGACTGGTCCCGGCGGCCCCCCCGGTCCACTTCCAGAACGCGTACCCGGGCGACGGGCTCGCGGTGAGGGTCACCACGGTGCCGTAGTCGTAGGTCGCCTGATCCGGGCTCTTGCCCGCGGTGCCGCCGGCGGTCGCGGTGAGCGACAACGTGAACGTGTCGATGGTGAAGCTGGCAGCGATGGTGTGGTTCGCCGTCACGTTGGTGAACGTGTACGAGGTCACCGCCCCGACCGACACGCCGTCCACCAGCACGTCCGCCACGTGGTAATGCAGCGCCGGCGTGATCGTGAACGTCTGGTTGGTCCCGTGGTCCACCACCACCGCCCCGCTCGGCGAGATCGTCCCGTTGCTCCCCGCACTCGCGGTCAACGTCCACTGCTTGAGCGTGAACGTCGCCGTCACCGCCTGGTTGGCGGTCATCGTCACGGTCGTAGGGTTGGTGCTCCCGGTGGCGGCGCCGCTCCAGGCCGTGAAGTTCGAGCCCGTGCCCGGGGTCGCCGTCAGCTGGACCACGCTCCCCCACCCGTAGCTGGCCTGGTTCGGACTCTTGGCCACCGAGCCGGTCCCGTTCCCGGCCAGGCTCACCGTCAGCGTGTAGGTGTCGATCGCGAAGCTGGCGGCGATGGTGTGGTTCGCCGTCACGTTGCTGAACGCGTACGTGGTCACCGCCCCGACCGAGACCCCATCCACCAGCACGTCCGCCACGTGGTAATGCAGCGCCGGCGTGATCGTGAACGTCTGGTTGGTCCCGTTGTTGACCGCCACGGCCCCGCTCGGCGAGATCGTCCCGTTGCTCCCGGCGCTCGCGGTCACCGTCCACTGCTTGAGCGTGAACGTCGCCGTCACGACCTTGGTCCCGTCCATCGTCACGCTGATCGGGTTCGTCGTCCCGGTCACGCTCCCGCTCCACGACGTGAAGTTCGACCCCGTCCCCGGCGTGGCCGTCAGCTGCACCACGGTCCCCCACGCGTAGGTGGCCTGGTCCGGACTCTTGGCCACCGTCCCGGTCCCGTTCCCGGCCAGGCTCACCGTCAGCGTGTAGGTGTCGATCGCGAAGCT
>VBPB01000158.1 GCA_005893365.1 Candidatus Eiseniibacteriota bacterium | reverse complement strand
CACCCTCGACCATGTTGGCGACGTGCGCCCGCATGGTGCCGAAGGCCGGATTGCGCGTCTTGCGCTCGGCGTCCACGCGCACCTCGCTGCCCTCGACCACCACCGTGGTGCCCGTCAGCACCGGCACGCTCAGCTCGCCCTTGGGGCCCTTGACGCGCACCGTGCTCTCGGCGACCGCCACCGTCACCCCGCCGGGGATCGCCACCGGCCGCTTGCCCATTCGTGACATGTCGGCCTCCCCCTACCAGACCTGGCAGATGAGCTCGCCGCCCAGCCCGGCTTCGCGGGCTTCGCGGTCGCTCATCAGACCGCGGGACGTCGAGACGATGGAGGTACCGAGCCCGCCCATGACGCGCGGGATGGTGTCCTTGCGGACGTACACCCGGCGGCCGGGCGTGCTGATGCGGCGGATGTCCGTGACGACGCTCGACTCATCCCCGCTGTACTTGAGGTAGACGCGCAGCACGCCCTGGTTCTGGCCCTCGATCACCTTGAAGTTGTTGATGTAGTGCTCCCGCAGGAGCACCTTGGCGAGCTCCGTCTTCATGCGCGACGCGTTCACGTCCACCTTGCGGTGCTTGGCGCGGATTGCGTTGCGGACGCAGGTCAGGAAGTCCGCCACCGGGTCACTGACTGCCATGCTTGCCCCCCTGAAGCCAGCGTCCACGCCCGTGGCGTGCGGCCTGGCCTCGACTCGCCTTCCCGTTGGGGAAGGCCCGGCTCACCAGCTCGACTTGACGACGCCCGGGATCTGTCCCGACAGCGCCAGCTCGCGGAAGCAGATCCGGCACAACCCGAAATCCCGGACGAACGCCCGTGGCCGCCCGCAGCGATGGCAGCGGGTGTAGGCGCGCACCTTGAACTTCGGGGTCCGCTTCCACTTCTCCATGATCGACTTCTTGGCCATCCGTTCTCCCGATGTCCGCTGCCGCCCGCTTACTTCACCCGGAACGGCATGTTCATGAGTCGGAGCAGCTCGCGCCCCTCCTCATCGGTCTTGGCGCTCGTGACGATCGTCACGTCCATGCCCCGGATCTTCCCGACCTTGTCGAGGTTGATCTCGGGGAAGATGATCTGCTCGGTGAGGCCCACCGTGTAGTTGCCCCGTCCGTCGAACGATCGCGGGTTGAGGCCCCGGAAGTCGCGGATGCGCGGCACCGCCACGTTGATCAGCCGGTCGTAGAACTCCCACATGCGCGCGCCCCGCAGCGTCACCATGCACCCGATGGCGAGCCCCTCGCGCAGCTTGAAGTTTGCGATCGACTTCTTGGCGCGGCGGATCGCCGGCTTCTGGCCGGTGATCTGGCCCAGCTCGTTCGCCGCGGCGTCCAGGAGCTTGGCGTCCGAGATGGCGTCGCCGACACCCATGTTGAGCACGATCTTCCGGATCTGCGGCGTCTGCATGACGCTGCGGTATCCGAACTTCTTCATCAGCTCGGGCCGCACCTTCTCCCGGTAGACCTCGGCGAGCCGCGGCTTGACGGCCGGGGCGTGCGGGCGGCCCTCGCTGCGGGCGGCGGCGGCGGGAGCCTCGGCGGCGGGCTTGCCCTTCGCCGGCTTCGCCGGCTTGGCCTTGCCCTCCGCCTTGGGCGCCGCGGCGGGCTTCGCGCTCTTCTTCTTCTCGTCAGCCATGGTCTCTCGTCTCCAGGGTCTTCACCGCCGCAGCCCCCCGACCCTGGTGCTTTCGGGCTGCGATCCTAGGCGCGCCTCGAGCGCGCCGCTACTGGCCTTTCGGAAGCGTCTCCCCACTCGCCACGGAGATGCGCTCGCGCGAGCCGTCGGGACGGCTCTGGATGCGCACGCGCGTCCCGCGCTTCGCCTTCGGGTCGTAGAGCATCACGTTCGAGATGTGGATGGGGGCCTCCTTCTCGACGATGCCGCTCTGCACGCCCTGGCGCCGCGCCTTGGTGTGGCGCTTCACCATGTTCACCTTCTCGACCACCACGCGCTGCTTCACCTCGTCCACCGAGAGCACGCGGCCGAGGCGCGGGTGCTCCATCGTCCCCTTGTCGTCACCGGCGATGACCGCCACGGTGTCGCCCTTGCGGATCTTGATGCCCATCAGATCACCTCCGGCGCGAGCGAGATGATCTTCATGAACGCCCGCTCACGCAGCTCACGAGCCACCGGCCCGAAGATGCGGGTGCCGCGCGGCTCCTTGTCGTCGTTGATGAGCACCACCGCGTTCTCATCGAAGCGGATGTAGGAGCCGTCCTTGCGGCGGCCTTCCTTGACGGCGCGCACCACCACCGCCTTGGCGACGTCGCCCTTCTTGACCCCGGCGCCCGGGATGGCGTCCTTGATGGCCACCACGACGATGTCGCCGAGATGCCCGTAACGCCGATGGTGGCCGCCCAGGACCTTGATGCACTGGGCACGCTTGGCGCCCGAGTTGTCCGCGACCGTCACCATGGTTCGAAGCTGGATCATCGTCGGCTCCCTGGGGGCTTACTTCGCCCGCTCCACGATCTCCACGAAGCGCCACCGCTTGTCCTTGGAGATGGGTCGCGTCTCCATGAAACGGACCGTGTCTCCGATGTGGCACTCGTTCTTCTCGTCGTGCACCTTGAACTTGGACCGCCGCCGCACGTAGCGACCGTAGAGCGCGTGCTTCACCAGCCGCTCGATCGACACCACGATCGTCTTGTCCATGCGGTCGCTGACCACCTTCCCGATCCTGAGCTTGCGACGATTGCGTTCCGTCGTCATACCTTCTTGCCTTCCTTCTCGCGCAGCACCGTGAGCAGACGGGCCAGCTCGCGCCGTCCCTCGCGGATCTTCAGCGGGTTGTCGAGCTGCCGCATCGAATTGCGGAAGCGCAGATTGAAGAGCTCCTCACGCAGGTCGGTGACGCGCTGCGTGATCTCCTCGGGCGTCATCTCCTTCATGGCCTGAGCCTTGACGTGAGGCACGGTCACTGCCCTCCCAGCTCGTGCCGCTCGACGAACCGCGTGCGGATCGGCAGCTTGGACGCCCCGAGCGTCATGGCGTCCTGCGCGAGGTTCTTCGCGATCCCCTGGAGCTCGAACATCACCCGTCCCGGCTTGACCACCGCGACCCAGCCCTCGGGCGCGCCCTTGCCCTTGCCCATGCGGGTCTCGGCGGGCTTCTTCGTGTACGGCTTGTCCGGGAACACCCGGATCCACATCTTGCCGCCGCGCTTGATCGAGCGGGTGATGGCCACGCGCGCCGCCTCGATCTGGCGGCTGGTGATCCACGCCGGCTCGAGCGCCATGAGCCCGTACTCCCCGAACGCCACCGAGGAGCCGCGATACGCCTTGCCGCGCATGCGGCCGCGCATCTGCTTCCGGTACTTGACCCGCTTCGGCATCAACATGGGTTGGCTCCTACCTCGCCGCGGCCTGGGGCGTCGCCGTCTGCGGCTTGTCCAGGACCTCGCCGTGGAACATCCACACCTTCACGCCACAGGTGCCGTACTGCGTCATCGCCGTGGCCCGCGCGAAATCGATGTCCGCGCGGAGCGTGTGCAGCGGCACCCGCCCCTCGCGGTAGGTCTCGAAGCGCGCCATCTCGGAGCCGCCCAGCCGCCCGGAGCAGGCGACCCGGATGCCCAGGGCCCCCGCGCGCATCGACGAGGTGATCGCCTTCTTCATGGCGCGGCGGAACGAGACGCGCTGCTCCAGCTGCTTGGCGATGTGCTCGGCCACCAACTGGGCGTCGAGATCGGCCCGCTTGATCTCTTCGATGTTGAGCTGCACGATCTTCTTGGTCAGCGACTTCATCTCCTCGGAGAGCTTGTCCACCTGCTCGCCCTTGCGCCCGATCACCAGCCCCGGCCGGGCCGTCTTGATACCGATCGTGATCCGGTCGCCCTTGCGCTCGATGGTGATGCGCGAGATGCCGGCCTGGTAGAGGCGCTTCTTGAGATACCGCTTGATCAGGAGATCTTCCTTGAGCAGCTCGGGGTAGTTGCGCTTGGCGAACCACCGCGAGTCCCAGGTCTTGTTGATCCCCAGGCGCAAGCCGATGGGATGTGTCTTCTGACCCATGGACTACTCCCTCGTCGCCACGGTCAGGGACACGTGGCTCATACGCTTCAACAGCGGGGTCGCGCGGCCCTGGGCCCGCGGCAGCCAACGCTTGAGCGTCGGCCCCGCACCCACCACCGCCTCCTTCACGTACAGGTCCTCGACGCGCACCTTGCCTTCGTGCAGGGCATTCGCGACCGCGGACTTGAGCACCTTCTGGACGATGCGCGCCCCGTTCTTGGGCGTGAACTGCAGCGTGTTTTGCGCCTGCTCCACGGCCTGGCCACGGATCAGGGCCAGCACCTGGTTGCACTTGCGCGGCGTGATGCGCACGTAGCGCTGGATCGCGGTCGCTTGCATGTCAGGCCGGCTTCCCGGGCACCGGGGTCTTCTCCGCCACACGCTGACCGTGGCCGCGGAAGACCCGCGTGGGCACGAACTCTCCGAGCTTGTGCCCGACCATGTTCTCGGTGATGTAGATGGGCAGGAACTTGTTGCCGTTGTGGACGGCCAGCGTGTGGCCGACGAACTCCGGCAGGATCGTGCAACGGCGCGCCCAGGTCTTGAGCACCCGTTTCTCGCCGCTCCGGTTCAGGGTCTCGATCTTCCCGACCAGGGAGTCGACGACGTACGGCCCCTTCTTGATCGAACGCGCCATCGTGCTTGCCTCGCTCGGTTATTTCTTCCGGCGGCGGACGATGAGCTTGTCGCTCAGCTTCGCCTTCCGGGTCTTGAGTCCCTTGCTGCCCTGGCCCCACGGCGAGCACGGGTGCCGTCCGCCCGACGACTTGCCCTCGCCGCCGCCCATCGGATGGTCCACCGGGTTCATCGCCACGCCCCGCACGCTGCCGAGGCGGCCCAGCCACCGGTTGCGGCCGGCCTTGCCGTGGGAGACGTTCTCGTGATCCAGATTGCCGACCTGCCCGATCACCGCGCGGCAGTTGACGTGGAAGCTGCGCACCTCGCCCGACGGCAGGCGCAGCTGGGCGTAGTCCCCGTCCTTCGCCATCAGCTGGCAGAACGAGCCCGCCGACCGCGCCACCCGCGCGTTGCGGCCCGGGAACAGCTCGACGTTGTGGATGTTGGTGCCGAGCGGGATGTTCTTGAGCGGGAGACAGTTCCCGTTCTTGATCTCGGCGTCGGCGCCCGACTGCACCCGCTCGCCCACCTTGAGCCCGTCCGGCGCCACGATGTAGCGCCGCTCGCCGTCGACGTAGTTGAGCAGCGCGATGCGCGCCGAGCGGTTCGGGTCGTACTCGATGCTCGCCACCCGCGCCGGGATGCCGTCCTTGTTGCGACGGAAGTCCACCAGCCGGTAGCGCTGCTTGTGGCCGCCTCCGATCCAGCGCGAGGAGACGTGCCCGTAGTTGTCCCGGCCGCCGGTCTTGAGCTTGCGCTCGGTGAGCGACTTGAGCGGCTTGCGACGCGTCAACTCCTTGAAGTCCGGCAGGACGGCATGCCGGCGGGTCGGGGTGACGGGGCGGAATTTCTTGAGCGACATGGTGCGAAGTCCTTTGGTCTAGATCTGCTCGAACAACTCGATCTTCTGCTCGGGCTTGAGGGTCACGACGGCCTTCTTCCAGTCGCTGCGCCGGTCGGCGTGGGCTCCCTGCCGCTTCATCTTGCCGTGCACCTGCATGGTGCGCACGTGCTCCACCTTGACCGAGAAGATGGCCTCGACGGCCTGCTTGATCTCGATCTTGTTCGCGTCGCGCGCGACCTCGAAGTGGTACTGGTTGCGCAGCTCGCGGAGCGCCGTCCCCTTCTCGGTGATCAGCGCCTTGCGGACGATGGATCGCGGGTCTTTCATCCGACGAATACCTCCTTCATGCGGTCGAGACCCTGACGGGTCAGCAGCAGCATGTCGCAGTGGAGGAGGTCATAGGGGTTGACCTGATGGGCCAGCGTCGTGCTGAGGTTGGGCAGGTTCCGGCAGGACTTGACCACGTTGCCGTCCGCCTCGCCCAGCACCAGCAGGGTGCGCCGGTCCTTGAGTCCGAGCCGCTCGAGGGTCTTGGCCATCTCGCTCGTCTTGGGTGCCGCGAAGGCGAGCGCCTCGAGCACCACGACCGCGTTCTCCGACGCCTTGAGCGAGAGCGCCGAGGCGAGCGCCTGCCGGCGCTGGCCCTTGGGCATCTCGGTGCGGTGGTCGTGCGGCTTGGGTCCGAACGCGCGTCCGCCGCCCGGCCACAGCGGCGAGGTGTTCGAGCCGGAGCGCGCCCGGCCGGTGCCCTTCTGCTTCCACGGCTTGCGGCCGCCTCCGGAGACCTCGCCGCGGGTCTTCACCTTGGCGGTCCCCTGGCGCTGGTTGCCGAGGTATCGCTTCACCGCGAGCCAGAGCAGATGCTCCTGCACCTGCTGGCCGAACAGCTCGTCGGGCAGGGTCGCCGTGCCCTGCTCGCTCCCGTCGCTCGTGTAGCACTTCGCGTTCATCTCACTCGCCCCGCTTCTTGATGAACACCAGGCCATTGGTCGAGCCCGGGACGGCGCCGCGCACCATCAGGAGGTTCTGCTCCACATCCACGAACGCGACGACCAGATTCTTGGTGGTCAGGTTGACGCCGCCCATGCGCCCCGGCAGCCGCTTGCCCTTGATGACCCGCGACGGATAGGCCGATGCGCCGATCGAGCCCGGCTGCTTGCCGGCGGTCGGCCCGTGCCCGGCATGACCGGCGGCGAACTTGTGCCGCTTGACCACGCCCGCGAACCCGCGGCCCTTGGTCACACCCTGGATGTCCACGTGCTCGCCCGGCTCGAACAGGGTGACCGTCAGGTTCTGGCCCACCTCGTACGGCGCAGCGTCGGCGACGCGGAACTCCTTCAGGTGCCGGGAGGGCGGAAGATTGCGCTTCTTGAACTGGCCCAGCACCGGCCGGGAGAAGCGGGTCTCCTTGTTGGTGCCGAAGCCGAGCTGGACCGCGGTGTAGCCGTCCCGCGTGGTCGACCGCACCTCGGTGACGGTGCACGGTCCCGCCTGGATCACGGTCACCGGCAGGACGTCGCCCTTGTCGTTGTAGAGCTGCGTCATGCCGATCTTTTTGCCGATGAGGCCGATCATGGCGTCGTCTCTCAGGTCTTGATCTCGATGTCGACACCCGCAGGGATGTCGAGCTT
>VBPB01000409.1 GCA_005893365.1 Candidatus Eiseniibacteriota bacterium | reverse complement strand
GTTCGAGTCGCTCGGCATGCGCGACCGCGACTACGGCTGGACGGTGGAGATGCAGGCGCGCGCCGCGCGGGCCGGCCTCGCCGTGGTCGAGGTGCCGGTGCGCTACCGGCGGCGGCGCGGCCGCTCCAAGATCTCGGGCACCGTCCGCGGCGTGCTCAGCGCGGGGTGGAAGATCCTGTTCACCATCGGCCGCATCCGCTTGGGAGGGTAGCGGTTGGGGGGGCGACCACGCCAGCCGTGCGGGGCGATCCAATCCGCCGAATTCGGCGGGTGCTGCCGCCCGACGAAAGGAGTAGACTCGCGTCTTCTCTGACCTGGGTGTGTCCCGGCTCCTCGCCGTGCGGGCTGCCCTTAGGAGGCCGCAATGCAGACTTACTACATCACTCGTGGCCGGCTCATTCCTATCCTCGGCGCCGGCATCCTCAGTTGTGTTCTGTATACGCCCGCATCCGCCATGTGCCCGGGCCCGAACTTCTTCGCCGCCGCGACGTCCTACCCCACGGGCGCGAATCCGACTTATGTCGCCACCGGTGACTTCAATGGTGACGGCAAGGCGGATCTGGTGGTGGCGGACAGCTATGTCTCCTCGGGAGGCGCCGGCAGCGCGATCGCCGTCCTGCTGGGCCACGGGAATGGGTCGTTCGACGCGCCGGTGCTCTATCCGTGCGTCAGCCGGCCCCGCAGCATCGCGACCGGGGACTTCAACGGCGACGCCATCACCGACCTCGCGGTGACCAACCAGGGCGCCCCCTATGTCTCGGTCTTCCTGGGCCTCGGAAGCGGTGGCGTCGGCAACGGCACCTTTGCGTCGGCGGTGGCTTACGCGGCCGGGGCGGGGCCGTTCCACATCCGCGCGGCCGATCTCAACCAGGATGGGATCACCGACCTCGTGGTGTCGAACAATTCGGTTGCGGCCGTGACCGTCCTCGTGGGCGAGGGCAAAGGCGGCGTCGGCGACGGGACGTTCGCGGCGCCGGTCAGCTACCCGCTCAACAACCTCTCCACCGGCCTCGCGGTCGCCGACTTCGACTCGGACGGGATCCTGGACCTGGTCGCGACCGAGAACTATTCCGGCACCATCGCCCTGCTCCGTGGCCACGGGAGCGGTGGCGTGGGCGACGGCACGTTCGCGCACGCCGTCCATATCGCCGCGGGACCCGAGCCGTTCGACATCACGGTCCACGACTTCGACGGGGACGGGATCGCCGATGTCGCGGTGGCGAACACCAGCTCCGGCGGGATCGCCATCATGCGGGGGAACGGCACGGGTGGGCATGGGGACGGCACCTTCCTCGCCCCGTCGGTCCTGAGTTCGGGCAACAGCGCGCAGGCCGTGCCGGCCGACGTGGATCAGGACGGGATCACCGACCTGATCGTCACGGTCGCGGCGGCACCGGGCTCGATCGTGGTCTACCGTGGACAGGGAACCGGGCTCGCCAACGCGGCCGAGTTCGCTCAGCCCACCACCTATCCGGTCGGCGGCGACCCGATCCAGACCGCCCTCGTGGATCTCAATGGTGATACCAAGCCCGATCTGGCGGTGCCCAATTACTTCGATGATTTCATCTCGGTGCTGCTCGCGGCGTGCGTGCAGGATCCGCGCGCGCCGGTGCTGACCGCCGTGCGCGACGTGCCCCACGACCAGGGTGGCAAGGTGTTCGTCACCTGGACGCGCAGCTCGCTGGACGTGCAGGGGGGGCCGGTCCTGAACTACCGGGTGTGGCGACGCATCCCGCCCGGGATGATCGTGGACGCGCGAGCGCACCGCTCCGGATCGCGCGTGCCGTGGACGGCTCGCTGGGGGCCGCGATCGAGTACTGGGAGGCGCTCGCCACGCTGCCCGCGCAGCGGCTTCCGGGCTATGGGTACACGGCGGCGACCACCCAGGATTCGATCGCCGAGGGCAACCCGTACACCGCCTTCTTCATCACGGCGCTCACCAACAACATCGACGTGTTCTATTCGTCCAACGTGGACAGCGGCTACTCGGTGGACAACATCCCACCGCAGTGCCCCGGCAACCTCCTCGGCCAGGTGATGGCCGATGGCTCGGTCGCGCTCCGCTGGGCGGGAGGCACCGACCCGGACGTGGCG
The DNA here is from genome assembly GCA_005893365.1 of Candidatus Eiseniibacteriota bacterium. Taxonomy (GTDB): domain Bacteria; phylum Eisenbacteria; class RBG-16-71-46; order RBG-16-71-46; family RBG-16-71-46; genus WS-11. The sequence goes on along the minus strand of VBPB01000409.1, from coordinate 2,891 downwards.
GGCTATCGCGTCTACCGCGGGACATCGCCGGATTTCCTCCCGCTGCCGGAGAACCGCATCGCCACGCCGTCGGACACCGGCCTGGTCGTGCCCAACGGATCCGCGTTCGTCTACAAGGTGACCGCGGTCGACACGCATGAGAACGAGGGCCCATCCGCCACCTGGATCCTCGCGACTCCGGTCGGGATCGATCGGCCGACCCTGGCGTTCGCGCTCCAGGGCGCGGCGCCGAATCCCTCGCGCGATGGCTCGCTGGTGATCCGGTTCTCGCTTCCGGGGGGTGGTGCCGCGCGCCTCACCGCGACCGATGTGGCGGGGCGTGAGGTCGCGGCCCGATGGATCACCGGGGCCGGGCTGTACACCGTCGAGCTGGCGCCCGCGGGGAGACTCCCGGCCGGGATCTACCTGGTGCGGCTCGCCTGGGGCGATCGGACCCTGCGCACCAAGGCGGTGGTCGTAAAGTGACGCGTTCCTCGACCCGGGCGGCTCGTCGCGCGCGGTCGGCGCCGAGTCGCCCGGTCGTGCGAGCCGGTCTCCGGGGTCAGACGAAATCGCCGTCGCCGAAGGTCACGGTCCAGTTGTCGCCCAGTGGCAGCAGCTCGGCGAGCACCCCGCGGTCGAAGGCCCGTCCACAGAAGACGTTCGCGTAGGACCGCCGGCGCGCGAATCCGGCCAGCGCGTCGTCGAAGGCGCCCGCGTCCGAGCCGAGGAAGCTGACGGCGTCCAGTCCGTGCGCCATCGCGTACCGGGCGACCTCGACCGCCAGGCGCTCGCCGGCGAGGGCGTCACGGCCACGCACCATCAGCTCGCACAGCACCAGCGCCCCCTCCAGATCGACGCCGACGGCCAGCGCCAACAGTTCGTCGCCGCGCGTGAGGGACAGATACGTGAACCGGTGGTCGGGGTTCCGGTCGTAGCGCCAGCGCAGGTAGTCGGCGTCCTTCCAGACCGAGAGCACCTCCTGCGAGCGCCACGCGTTCCACAGGGCGTCGAAGCCGGGCGGCACGGTCGCATCGACGCGGAAGTCCACGCCGTCGCCGCCGAGTCGGCGCAGCCATGCGTGGCGCGAGGCGAGACGCAGCCGGCGCGCCGACCGGTAGAGCGCATCGCCGAACGCGGCGACGAGCGGGATCCCGGTCACCCGCCGGAGCGGGCCCGCGATGCCGAGGCGCAGCGTGTACTGGACGGGGAAGGCGATGCGCCGCCACTTCAGCGTGCGGACGAAGCCGGGATAGGAGCTGGCGTTCGGGAAACCGATCACCGCCTGGACCCCCTGACTCTGGCACCANNNNCGGATGGACCGCGGTGTCCACGGACTGGCAGCCAAGGACCGCCGTGCCCATCACGTTCAGCATGACCGGCATGACGCTGTAGCTCCCCACCACGGTGCCGTCGTCCTCGCGGCGCGCCAGGGAGACGAACGGTCCCCCGTAGGGATTGTCCTTGAACTGCCACCGCCAATGTTCGAGCGACCGGCTGTGGCCGAACACGGTGCGGAAGAGGTCGAGCACCGCCTGCTCGTCGCCCTCGCGGTAACGCTCGACGCGCCACGGCCGGACGTTCCTCGCCTCAGGCATCCGATCCCCCCACGGTGGCGGCCAGCTCCGGGAACTCGGCGGCCGGGGTCGCGAGGAAACACTCGAAATAGCCCGGGCGGCCGGCCACGGCGACCGCGTCATGATAGTTGCGATCCTGGCAGAAGTGTACGTAGTCATCCACCTTCATGGCCGTCGCGTAGAGGAACAGCGCCTCCTCCTGCAATCCCGCCATCTCGGTGATGTCGCAGGCGAGGTTCGGCGGGACCGACGACCACACCTGGTAGCTCAGCACCCGGCTGCCCGCGCGCGCCACGCCGCCCTCGCCGAGGGCGCGCGCCAGCATGCGGCTCAGGACCCGGTGGTCGGGGTGGATGTCGGTCACGAACGGCGTGAAGATGAGGGCGGGACGGAGGCGCTCGAGCAGTTGGGCGAGTTCTCGGACCCGCTCCGGGCGTTCCACGAACGCGGCATTGTACTCGTTCCAGAAGATCAGGTCGGCGAATCCCATCCGCTCGCCGACGCGCCGAGCCTCCTCGAGGCGGATGGTCCGGGCGATGTCCCGCGGCGCGTGCCACAGCGAGGCGGCCTCCGAACCGTCGGTGGCGTGGACCACGGTCACGCTCGCCCCGTGGGCGATGAGCCGCGCGAGCGTGCCGCCGCAGCCGATCAGTTCGTCGTCGGGGTGCGGGCAGAGCACGAGCACGTTCCGACCCGAACCGCAGGCCGGATCGAACGTTTCCACCGCCTTCGGCCTCATGCGCGGATGGCGGTCGAGCCAGCGCTCCCGGTCGCGGAAGTAGGCGCGATGGCGCCGTTCGAACTCCTGGCGATGGCGGGCCGGATCCGGGTAGGGGCGCCGCGGGTCGGCGCCGAAGAGGCTGGGCACGCGCTCGGCGAGCACGAGATGGCTGCGGCTCACCGCCGCCACCAGGCCGGGCCGCACTGCGTTCAGCGGGGCCAGCCAGCCCGCATCGCGCGTCGTGCACTCGCGCGTCCGGAATCCCAGGGCGTCGAGCGTGGCGAGCAGGTCCGCGCGTCGATAGCGACGGCCGCCGAAGCGCTCCCGGGGCGGCGGGAGTCTCCGCGCGCGCCGCCATCGCAGCGCGACCTCGCGGGCCAGACGGGCGGCGAGGAAGCCCAGGGCGTCGGCCGAGGCCAGTCCGTGGAAGTTGGGGGCCACCAGCACCAGCCGCCCGTCATCCGCCAGCGCGCGATGACAGAGTTGGAGCGTCCAGCGATGCCAGGGGGTGCGCTCCAGCGCCCCGACCACGAGCACCAGGTCCAACGACGCCGGCGGCAGGGCAGGGGCCAGCAACTCGTCTCGCACCTCGACCTCGAAGCCCCGCGCCCGCA
>VBPB01000126.1 GCA_005893365.1 Candidatus Eiseniibacteriota bacterium | reverse complement strand
TGCGGGACATCATCGCCGGCATCTTCATCCTGGCCGAGGACCAGTTCTCGGTGGGCGACGTGATCGAGGTGAACGGCAAGGCGGCGACCGTCGAGGGGCTCACGGTGCGCTCGACGACGCTCCGGGATTTCAACGGCCACCTGCACTTCGTCCCCAACGGCGAGATGAAGATCGTCGTCAACCGCAGCCGGGGCTGGAGCCGGCTCGCCATCGACGTGCCGATCGCGGCCGACCAGGACCTGGACCGGGCGCTGATGGAGTGTGAGAAGGTGGCGGCGGCGATGAACCACGACGCGGTGTGGCGCCCGCGCCTGCTGGACCCGGTGGAGGTCTGGGGCGTGGAAGGGCTCGCGGCCGGCGAGGCGCTGGTGCGGCTGGTGGTGCGCGCCAAGCCGGGCGGCGCCGCCCCCGAGGCGGCGCGCGAGCTGCGGCGGCGCCTGGTGCGGAGCCTGCTCGCGGCCCGGGTGCGCACCTCCGCGCATCACGAGATCGTCGTCCGTCCCGGTCCCGCGCCCGGGAGCGACCCGGGGCCGTCCACCACCGACTGAGAGGAGGCACCGGAGTGCCGCTGCGCATCTACGACACGCTCACCGGGGAGAAGCGCGAGTTCGCGCCGGTCACGCCGGGCCAGGTGCGGATGTACGTCTGCGGCATGACGGTCCAGAACAAGCCGCACGTGGGGCACATGCGCGCCTCGCTCTCGGGCGAGGTCATGCGGCGCTACCTGGAGCACCTGGGCTACGCGGTGACCTACGTCTACAATTTCACCGACGTGGACGACAAGATCATCGAGCGCGCCAACGCCGAAGGGATCGAGTGGCAGAGCGTCAGCGAGCGCAACATCGAGGCCTACCTGCGCTACGCCGACCTGCACAACATCAAGCCGGCCTCCATCTATCCGCGGGCCACGCGCCACATCGCCGAGATGCACGCCATCATCGCGCGGCTGATCGAGCGCGGCCACGCCTACGCCGCGGGCGGCGACGTCTACTTCGACGTGCGCAGCAAGCCCGACTACGGCAAGCTCTCGGGGCGGCGCGTGGACGAGATGCGCGAGGGCTATCGCATCGAGCCGGGCGAGGCGAAGCGCGACCCGCTCGATTTCGCGCTGTGGAAGGGCTCGAAGCCGGGCGAGCCGGCCTGGGACAGCCCCTGGGGTCCGGGCCGGCCCGGCTGGCACATCGAGTGCTCGGCGATGGCCATGAAGTACCTGGGCGAGACCTTCGACATCCACGGCGGCGGCCAGGACCTGATCTTCCCGCACCACGAGAACGAGATCGCGCAGAGCGAGGCGGCGACGGGCAAGCCGTTCGCCAACTTCTGGTGCGAGAACGGGATGGTCAATCTCGGCGGCGAGAAGATGTCGAAGAGCACCGGCAACCTCTTCTTCATCGAGGACATCGCCGCCCAGGTGGACCCCGAGGTGGTCCGCTACTACCTGCTCTCGACCCACTACCGGAGCCCGATCGACTTCACGCTCGAGCGCCTGAAGGAGGCGGCCACCGCCTACCAGCGGCTGCGCCTGCCCCTGGAGCGGGCGGGGGTGTGGGAGGGGGAGGGGGCGGGCGCCTTTGGGGCGGTAGGGGCGCTGGGCGGGTCGCTCGGCGAGGCCGTCGCCCAGGCGCGGCGGCTGTTCGCCGAGGCGATGGAGGACGACTTCAACACCGCCCGGGCGATGGGCCACCTGTTCGACCTGGCCCGCGAGGTCAACCGGGCCATGGACGAGGGCGCCGGCCCCGAGGGCCGGAGCGCCGCCCGCGCCCTCTTCGACCTGGGCCAGATCCTCGGGCTGTTCTGGAAGGCCCCGGCCGGGGAGACCTGGGAGCCGGAGGTCCTGGCCCTGGTCCAAGCCCGCGAGGCCGCCCGTAAGTCCAAGGACTGGAAGCAGGCCGACGAGATCCGTGGCCGGCTGCTGGAGCGCGGGGTGACGGTCGAAGACGGTCCCCAGGGGCCCAAGCTCAAGAAGAAGTAGGGGCGAGACGCCGGCCCGAGGCGTCCGGCTCGTGTAGCCCGCCCGCGGCTTTCGCCTCGCGTCACCGTTCTCGGCGGCCGCACCCTGGGATCGATGGTCCATCCCAAACAAACGCTTGACCCACCGGCGGAGCCGGGCCTAGCCTTGTTATCGGACCCGGGTGTCATCAGACTTCGCCAGGCGGGGGAATCACCCCGTATCCAGTCGTTCCCCCTCGCGGCGAGGCCCTGACTGCGCGAGTCCTTTTTCGTATCGGGCCAGGATGTTCGGCTCGCGGACCTGGGATCGGAAGGAGCTACATGCGTCGACTCGTCGTGAAACGGTGGTTGGCCATCGTCCTGACACTCATCGTCCTGTTCACCAGCGGCGTCTTCGTGCCGTCGCGTGCGCGTGCCGACAGCGGCACGGACCCGATCACGATCGGGGACAACGGCGGCGGCTCGCCGCCGGCCGGCGATCCCGACGGGCCCGCCGGACCGACCAAGCGGATCGGTCGCTCGGTGAGGAACGGGACGGGCTATGCGGCGCCTTCCGTGGGTGACGGGGGCTCCGTGATGAGTGTCTGGAAGTGGCGCATCCAGGTGGTGCTGCAGGCCCTGAGGATCCGCATCGCGCGGTTCTGATCAGGCCTGTCGTTACCCCACGGTCGTTCACAATCGGAGCATCGTGGTGCCCAGCTACGACAAGGTTCGTATCTCGAACCTGGAGCAGCGGCTCGCGGTGGGCCCCGACGGGGAGCCGTTCGGCCACCCGGAGGAGCTCGAGCTTCTCGCGGACCTCTACATCCAGGCGGACACGTACACTCCGGCGCTCGAGACCATCCAGCGCCTGCTGACGCTGCCGGGAGCGCACGCGCTCTCCGCCTCGCGGCGGGCGGCCCTGGAGCTCAAGGCGGTGGCCTGCCGCCTGGCCCAGGGGGATTCGCTCGGCGCGCTGGGGCAGTGTCGCGAGCTGCTGGTCCGAGAGTCGGACATCGATTCCGGCGCGGTCCGCGCCGCCCTGCATCTGCGTTGCGCCGACGCGCTCCAGCGGCTGGGCCGGCTCGCGGACGCCCGCGCCCACGGCGGTCGGGCCCTGCGCGCCGCCGACGAGGCCGGCGACCTCGGGGTCTCGGCGCGCAGCCTCCACATGCTGGGCGTGATCGCCTACCGGCTCGGCGAGCTCTCGAACGCGCGCGACCTCTACGAGCAGGCGCTGGCGCTCTACCGGCGGGTCGGCGAGGAGGCGAGTGCCGCGCGGTTGCGCAACGACTTGGGCCTCATCCACAAGAACCTGTGCGAGTGGGACGCGGCGTCGGCCCACTTCCGCGCCGCGCTCGAGAGCCTGCGCGGCATGGGGCGCTACGCCGAGACCGGCCTGCCGCTGCTCAACCTGGGCATCGTCCACCAGAAGTGCGGCGAGTGGCCGCAGGCGCTGGAGCACTACCGCGAGGCCGAGCGCGTGTTCCGCCAGGTCGCCGATCCGCTCGGGCTCGCCCGGGTGACGATCGGCCTCGGGAACCTCGCCCGCCTGCAGCGCCGCTTCACCGACGCCGAGCGCGCCTTCGGCGAGGCGCTGGAGGGCGCGCGCGCCCAGTCGGCGCGGCGCGAAGAGGTGCTGGCGCTGGAGTTCCTGGGCGAGCTTGAGTTCGACCGGGAGCGGCCCGAGGCCGCGCTGACCCGCTACGCCGAGGCCCTGGCGCTCGCCGAGCGCGTGGCCCCGGAGGGCGATCTGGTGCTCGAGCTGGAGCGCCGGCGCGCCGAGGCGCTGGGCGCCCTGGGACGGCTGGAGGAGGGCGAGCGCTCGCTGGAGCGGGCCCTGCGCATCGCGCGCGCCTGCGACGATCGGCTCGAGTTCGCGGTCTGCCATCGCGTGGCGGGGAGCCTGGCGATGGCCGCCGGCCGCCGCGAGGCGGGCATCGAGCGCTGGAAGGAGGCGGTGCGGCTGCTGACCGACTGCCGCGAGCGCTTCGAGCTGGGCAAGACCTGCCTGGCGCTCGGGCGCGTGACCTTGGAGAGCGTCGAGGCGCGCCGCCACCTCTACCGGGCGAGCGTGCTGTTCGCCGACCTGGACGCGCCGCACTGGATGGAGCTGGCCGAGCAGTCGCTGCAGCACGCCAACGACGCGCCCGCCGGGGGTGCCCCGGCGCCGCCGGGGTCGGTGCTGGGCCGGCGCCACCGCGCGCCGAGCCTGGTGACCTGCTCCCACGCGATGCAGCGCGTCGAGACCCTCGCCCGCCGCGCCGCGGCGACCGAGCTCTCGGTGCTGATCACCGGGGAGACCGGGACGGGCAAGGAGCTGATCGCGCGGACCATCCACAACCTGTCGGCGCGCGCCGAGCGGCCGTTCCTGGCCGTCAACTGCGGCGCGCTGCGGGCGGACCTGGCGCTGTCCCAGCTGTTCGGGCACCGCAAGGGGGCGTTCACGGGGGCCCACACCGACGGCGTGGGCCTGGTGGAGGCCGCCCACGGCGGGACGCTCTTCCTGGACGAGATCGGCGAGCTGCCGGCCGACGTGCAGGTGACGCTGCTGCGCTTCCTCGAGAGCGGCGAGTACTTCCGCCTGGGCGAGACCCAGGTGCGCCGGGCCGACGTGCGCATGATCACCGCGACCAACCGCGAGCTGTACGGCCTGGACGGCGAGCGTGGCTTCCGCCGCGACCTGGTCTTCCGGCTCGACGAGATCGGCATCCGGCTGCCGCCGCTGCGCGAGCGGCCGGACGACATCCTGCCGCTGGCGCGCCACTTCCTGGACTTCTACGGCGGCATGGACGGCCCGAGGCTCACCCGCGAGGCCGAGTCGGTGCTGCGCTCGTACCCCTGGCCCGGGAACGTCCGCGAGCTGGAGAACGTCATGAAGCGGGTGGCGGCCCTCCACCGCGCGGACGACACGCTGGACGCCGAAGCGCTGCTGCCGTTCCTCTCGCGCGCGACCGAGGCCCGCTTGGGCCCGCGGCGCCCGGACGACGAGCGCGCGGCGATCGAGACGGCGTGGAAGGACGCGGGCGGCAACAAGAGCCGTCTGGCGTTGATGTTGGGCGTGAGCCGCAAGACCCTCTACGCCCGGCTCAAGCGCCTGGGCCTGCAGCTCCAGTAGACGGCCGTCTCGGGACCGTTTCGGTCCTGGTAACGGGAACACCCATCCGGGCCCGCTCGGCGCCCGATGAGGCCATGGATGGCGGCGTTAGCCTCGTTTCCGCCGCGCGGACTCCCCCTCCACACTGTTACCCCCCTCGGGCGTAACAGCCCCGTGACAACGGGTTCATCCCATTCTCCGAGTTCGAGTTGAGCGGGTATTCGAAGATGGCTTGCTGTTTCGGCTGGGGGTGACACGCCACCCGCGCCACCGAGGCGGCCGCTCGATGGGTCGGCGGGCCATTTCTGTCAATGACCTGTATCGAAGCCAGTTGCGGCGTTTCCGCGTGCGACTCCCGTCGATCCTGCGCTCATGGCATGCACCCTGCTCTGCATGGCGCGCGGATACGGGGTGCCGCGCTGGCAGGGCACCCGTGAAGGGCGGGCTCCTCCGGGGGGACGGGGCCTGAAGCTTCGGGCGGTCGGCGGGCCGGTTGCGCACACCAGTCGTCTCGCGATCGGCCGCCCGGGCTTCTGCCCTCCTCAAGGTCGTCGACCCGCCCGCAGTCGGCGGGTACCCGGGGCTCGTACACCGGCCGAGAGGTCGGAGGTTGTCACACCAACGCGAAGGGGGGTGGGAGCGACTCGAGCCCTGTCATCGGTAGTTCGGTGAGTCAGCTGCAAGCAACCAAAAAACCAAATACGCCCGGTCAACGAAGCCGGGAGGTTGGCGGAGTTTGAACCCGGTCATTCGCCAGCTTCTCGGGAAGAGGCAGCCAGGAGTGACGGACGAACCACACGGTCCGTTGAACCTCGGCTGCCTTTTCGAATTCACTTGGGCCGTGACGCTCCCGGCCGGTCCCCGCGATCCGCCGGTGGCCCGACATCCGGCCGGTCCGCGGGCAAGACCCGGCCATCCAACGCTCTGGCGGCGTTCGCGGCCGACCGGAACCTTGACAGTGCCCGGGGCCCTCTCTATGTTGCGACTGCCTGACCGGCCGCGAGACGCGCTGGCGTAGCTCAATTGGTAGAGCATCTCATTTGTAATGAGGCGGTTGGGGGTTCGAGTCCCTTCGCCAGCTCTTTGCCTTCCAGCGCCGCGCTTCCCGCGCTCGAGCTCGTGACGCCTCTGGAGGGGTACCCGAGCGGTCAAAGGGAGCAGACTGTAAATCTGCCGGCGAAGCCTACGGAGGTTCGAATCCTCCCCCCTCCACCATCTTGTTGTTGCCAAGTGACTTGAGCGGGAATAGCTCAGTGGTAGAGCGTCAGCCTTCCAAGCTGAGGGTCGCGGGTTCGAATCCCGTTTCCCGCTCCATCCATCGCTTGGCGGCCGCTCGTCCACCTCGCGGGGGTCACCGCGGAGCCCCGCCGCAACCTCCATCTTTTCTGCAGTTTGAGGTTGACACGCTGGCTCGGGGTTTCTTAGATTACGACGCTCGCATCTTCACCCGACGGCTTTCGCTTCGCGGCTGAGCCGGCTCGGGCCATTGTGTCTCTGCCTCCAGGATCGCGCGGCACGTCTCCCAGGAATCGGTACCACCGATGGCGCATCACGCTTCGCGTCGCGGCCGCCTGGGGTCTCCGTGGATCGTGCCCACGTAGCTCAGTCGGTAGAGCATTTGCATGGTAAGCAAAAGGTCAGCGGTTCGATTCCGCTCGTGGGCTCCAAAGCGTGCGGGGGTGGCTTTCGTCGAGGTGACGCCGGGTGGATCCGGCGACGGGGCCGCATCGCCGAACGCTCGCGGTAGCAGTGCCGGTACCAAGGTCGCGGGGGTCCCGCGATCGCGGTGCCGGAGGGAACTCGAGGACCATGCAGGACCACGGTTCCGGGCCGGGCCCGGAGGATGAACCGGGCTTAGGCGCGCCCGCTGGTGATCGCCTAGCCCCGCGACCATCGTGGTGAGCCGCCAACAGGAGCCTGTCAGATGGCCAAGCAGAAGTTCGAGCGCACGAAGCCGCACGTGAACGTGGGGACGATCGGGCACGTGGACCACGGGAAGACGACGCTGACGGCGGCGATCACG
>VBPB01000125.1 GCA_005893365.1 Candidatus Eiseniibacteriota bacterium | reverse complement strand
AGCATCGCCCGTTCGGTCCGGAAGACCGGCCGGATGAACATGGTGTCCTCGTGCGCCACGATCATCCGGCCGGTCTTCCGGACCGAACGGGCGATGCTCTCGAAGTCGAGCGGCTGGAGGGTGCGCAGGTCGAGGATCTCGGTCTCGATCCCCTGCTCGGCGGCCTCCTGGGCGGCGAGGAAACTGCGCTGCACCAGCGCCCCGTAGGTGACGACCGTCACGTCGCTGCCCTCGCGCACGAGGCGCGCCCTCCCGAACGGCACGGTGTAGTCGGGGCCGGGGTAGGGCGACTTGGCGTAGGGCTGCCGGTAGAGGTGCTTGTGCTCCAGGAACAACACCGGGTCCTCGCTGCGCAGCGCGGTGCGCATGAGGCCGTTGGCGTCCGCGGCCGTGCTCGGGATCACCACGCGCACGCCCGGGCAGTGGGCGAAGATGCTCTCGCCGCATTGGCTGTGATAGGGCGCCCCGCCCTGCAGATACCCGCCGTAGGCGGTGCGGATGATGACCGGCGCCGAGAAGGCGTTGTTCGAGCGCCAGCGCAGGTTCGAGAGCTCGTTGCGGATCTGCATCATCGCCGGCCAGATGTAGTCGAAGAACTGGATCTCGACCACCGGCCTCAGTCCCAGCGTCGCAAGCCCGATCGCCCGGCCGACGATGTTGGCTTCGGCCAGCGGCGAATTGTAGACGCGCTTGCCGCCGTAGAGCTTCTGCAGCCCCCAGGTAACGCCGAACACACCACCCTTGCCCTTGGTCTCGCTCAGGACCTCCTCGTTCGAAGCGTCCGCCACGTCCTCGCCGAACACGACGATGCGCGGGTCGCGCTTCATCTCATCGCGCAGGCAGTAGTTGATGAGCTGGAGCAGGGTCTCGGGCTGATCCGGGTTCTCGATGCGCGGCTCGACCGCGAAGCGCTCGGAGGTCGGATCCACGTCCGGCGAATAAAGGAAGTCCAGCACTTTGGCCGGGTCCGGCTGGCGATGCGTCAGCGCCTCCTCGCTCGCCCGCCGCACCTCGTCGAGCACGGCGGCCTGCAGCCCCTCGAGCCCGGCCTCGTCGATCAAACCTTCCTCGACCAGGAACCGCGCGTAGCTGGTGAGGCAATCCCGCTGCGCTTCGGCGTCGCGCTCCGCCTTGGACTTGTAGTTCGATTCGACGTCGGACATCGAGTGCGAGTAGGGGCGCGTGACCTGGGCGCGCACGAACGCCGGACCCTTGCGCGCGCGGCAGTGGGCGATCGCCTCCTTGAGCACGCCGTAGGACTCGACCGGGTCGCAGCCGTTGATCTCGCCGACCCAGAACAGGTTCGGGAAGTTCTTGACCAGGGTCGCCACGTTGCCGCCCGCCGTCTGCACCTCGACCGGGACCGAGATGGCGTAGCCGTTGTCCTCGATCAGGAACAGGACCGGGAGCTTGAGGTTGCACGCCGAGTTGAGCGCCTCCCAGAACTCACCCTCGCTGGTGGTGCCGTCGCCGGCGGTGACCAGCACCACCTCGTCGCCCTTCACGCGGCCCTTGAGCGTGGGGTGCTCGCCCTCCAGCTCGCGATACTTGACCAGCGCCTCGGCCGCCCCCACCGCCTGCAGGAATTGGGTCCCGGTCGGGCTGCTCTGCGAGACGATGTTGAGCTTCGCGTGGCCCCAGTGGCTGGGCATCTGGCGCCCGCCCGAGTTGGGGTCATCCGCCGCCGCGACCGAGGAGAGCAGCATCTCGGTCGCGGTCATGCCGAGCTGGAGGCACAGGGCACGGTCGCGGTAGTAGGGATAGAACCAGTCGTGGCCGGGCGCGAGCAGCTTCCCCGCCGCGGTCAGGACCGCCTCGTGTCCGGCGCCCGAGATCTGGAAGAAGATGAGGTTCAGCTTCTTGAGCCGGATCTCCTCGTCGTCCAGCCGGCGCGACATGAACATGTTCCGGTAGAGCCCGATGAGCTCATCCGCGGACAGTCCATGGTAGCGGGCGGGCGTGGAGGCGGAGGTTCGGGCGGTCGCCATGCGGGTTCTCCTGCTTTGGGATCCGGGCTGTCGCGGGCGAGGTTACCCGACACCTCCGGCGGCGGGCAAACCGGCGCATGGTCTCGCAAGGCCTCGCCCACGCTCGCGGCATTTGTCGCCCGCTTCGGGCAGGGTCCATCATGCCGCCCGTCAGGGGCATGGCGCGGCGCGCCGTGCCCCACGGTCATGGACCTGTCTCGAGCTCGAAACCATGCGCAAGGCGACCCGTGAGGACGAGGCTGAGCGACCGCCCGCAGCGCCGGGCGGAGGCCCGCGCGTCCGCGACCTGGTCCTCGCGGCGCTCCTGATCGCCGCCGTGGTCGTCGCGGTCTTCCGGCCGGTCCTGCACGCCCAGGCGCTCGGCATGGACGACGCCGACTCTGTGACCGGGAACACGCTGGTGACCAACCCGGGGTGGGCTTCGGCGGAACGGTTCTTCACCGAGGTCCGGCATCCCTCGACCGTGCGCGGCTACTACCTCCCCGTCACCATGACGTCGCTGATGCTCGACTGGGCGATGGGCGGGCGCGAGCAGGACCTTGCTACCTTCCACCGCACCAACCTGGTGCTCCACGCGGTGAGCACGATCCTGGTCTTCCTGCTCCTGGTCCGGTTGTTCGGCCTGGTCGTCCCGGCCGCGGTCGCAGCACTGCTCTTCGGTCTCCACCCGCTGCACGTCCAGTCGCTGGCCTGGATCGCCGAGCGCAAGTCCCTGCTCGCGAGCTGCTTCGCCTTGGCCGCCCTCCTCTGCTACGCGCAGCGCGCCCGCGGCGGGCGGTGGCCGTGGTTCGTGGCCTCGGTCGGGCTCTACCTGCTGGCCCTGCTCTCCAAGCCCACGGTCGTCATGCTGCCGGTGATGCTCCTCGTGCTCGACGCCTGGCCGCTCCGGCGCCTGAGCCTGGCCACCGTCCTCGAGAAGTGGCCCTACCTGCTCCTGGCGCTGGGCTCGGGGCTGGTCACCACCCTGTCGATCACCTCCACCAACTCGCTGCCGCCGGCCGCCGGCCTGCCGGTGCTCCGGATGGCCGCGCAGATCGGCTACCTGCTGGCCTTCTACGCGCAGAAGGTGGTCTGGCCGGTCGGACTGTCCTGCCTCTACCCTCCTCCCGACTTCTCCGCGCCGTTGCGGATGCCGTTGCTCGGCGACCTCCTGGGCGTGGGTGTGGCCGTAGCGCTCGTCGTGGCGTCGCTGCGCTGGACCAAGGCGGTGGCGGCGTGCGCTCTGATGGGCCTGTGCGCCCTGGCCCCCACCTTCGGCCTCCTGCGCGGGAGCCAGGTCATCGCCTACGACAACGATCTCGACTTCCCCGCCGTGGCGATCGCCCTGCTCCTGGGCTACGGGCTCGCCCGCGCGTGGGCGGCGCCCGGCACGGCCCGCGCCGGCGTCCGCGGCGCGGCCCTGGCGGCGGGACTCCTCGTCGTGGTCCTCGAGGCGCGCGCCGCGACTGCGGCGCTCGAGTCGTGGCGCGACTCGGTCGCGCTCTGGAGACGGGCGGTGGCGACCGCGCCGGACCTCGCCGCCGCGCACAACGGCCTCGGGATCGCGCTCGGCGCGCGCTCGGGACCCGAGGCCGCCATCGCCGAGTACCGGCGCGCCCTGGAACTCGATTCGGCCTTCTTCCAGGCGCGTCTCAACCTCGGCGGCGCGCTCCTCGGCAGCGGGCATCTCGACGAGGCCAACCGGCATCTCGAGTGGGCGCAGCGGGCGGACTCGGGTGAAGCCCGGGTCCCTTATCTGCTCGGCGTTGCGGCCCTGAACGCCGGGGACCGCGACCGCGCGGCGGCGGAGTTCCGTCGGGCGGTGGCCCTGAGGTCGAGCTTCACCGAAGCGCTCGACCGGCTCGGCGACCTGGTGGCGGCCCAGGGCCATTGCGACGAGAGCCTCCAGTTGCTGCGCCGCTCGGTGGCGCTGGCGCCGGGGAGTGCTCACGCGCACTTCAGCCTGGCCTGGGCGCTCCAGTACTGCCACGGCGACGGGCGCGAGCTGATCGCCGAGCTCGAGCAGGCGATCCGCATCGCCCCGGTCTGGGTCGAGCCGGTCCGCCAGCTCGCGTGGCTCAAGGTCCTGGGCCCGGCCACGGTCCGCGACGCGGCCGGCGCGCTTCCGCTCGCCGAGCGGGCGGTGGCACTCACCGACCACCGCGACGCGTCGGCGCTCGACGCGCTGGCCGCCGCCTTCGCCGCCAACGGCCGCTTCCCGCAGGCGGTCGGCCGCGCTCACGAGGCCCTCGACCTCGCGTCCCAGACCGGCCTCGACTCCCTGGCCGCCGCGATCCGCACGCGCCTCGCCCTGTACGAGCGGGGCATCCCCTACACCGGCCGTTGAGCCGGCGCGCCGGCGGCGGCCGCGCCGCGGCGGGTCATGCGGCCGGGCCGGCCGCCGGGCCCTCGCGCCCCCGCTCGCCCCCGAGCAGCGGCTGCAGCGCCAGCGCGACCGCGATCACCAGGACGCAGCCGATCAGGTTGTACCAGAGGAACGAGACGTGGGTGAGCTTGAAGCACCCGATCACCATGGCCTCGGCGACCAGGGCGGCGACAAACACCGGCGTGCCGCGCACTCGCGGCAGATAGAACGCGACCAGGAAGATCCCCAGGATGGTCCCGTAGAAGAGCGAGCCCAGGATGTTGACCGCCTCGATCAGCGAGCCGAGACGGCTCGCGTACTCGGCGAAGCCCACCGCGAACGCCGCCCAGCCTACGGTCACCACGCGCGAGACCCACACGTCGTGGCGGCCGTCCCCGGCCGTGCCGGGGAGTCGCTTGTAGACGTCCACGACGGTCGTGGAGGCGAGCGCGTTGAGCTCCGAGGAGGTCGAGTTCATCGAGGCGGCGAAGACCGCCGCGAACACGAGCCCGATGAGCCCGACGGGCAGGTGCCGCAGGACGAAGGTGAGGAAGATGTAGTTGGTGTCGCTGGACTGCGCCCTGGGGTCGGCGGCATGGATCAGGTCCACGGTCTCCTGGCGCACCTGCTTGAGGCGCGTCTCGTCCCCCTGGAGGACCAGCCCGGCGCCGCGGGCGGTCGCGGCGTCGCCGGCGCGTCGCGCGGCGAGCAGCAGCCGCACGTGCCCCTCGCGCTCGGCGATGAGCCGCGCGTGCCGGACCTCGAGCGCGTGGTAGGCGACGGCATGCGGGCCCGCGGCGAGCCGGGCGGTCTCGACCCGGTTGAAGTACAGCGGCGGCGGCGCGAACTGGTAGAAGACGAACACCAGCACCCCCAGCGACAGGATGGCGAGCTGCATC
The DNA here is from genome assembly GCA_005893365.1 of Candidatus Eiseniibacteriota bacterium. GTDB lineage: Bacteria > Eisenbacteria > RBG-16-71-46 > RBG-16-71-46 > RBG-16-71-46 > WS-11. The sequence continues at coordinate 2,005 of VBPB01000125.1, read as the reverse complement.
GGCACCTTGACCAGCCCGTTGAAGATGAGCCCCATCCGGCTCTCGGCCGCCGAGCGCCCGGTCAGGTAGCGACCCACCTGCGACTGGTCGGTGCCGAAGTACGAGAGCTGCAGGAAGAACCCGCCGATCAGCCCGGACCACAGGTTGTAGCGGTCGTTGGGGTCGAACCGGGTCTCAAGCGCGTTGAGTTTGCCCGCGTGCGCCGCCACGAACGCCGCGTCGCGGACCGAGACCCCCGCCGGCAGCGACCTGAGGATGAGGACGAAGGCGACCGCGATCGTGCCGAGGATGACCAGGAACATCAGGAAGTGGGCGTGGCCGACGGCCTTGCTGCCGCCCGAGGCGGTGTAGATGACCACCAGCCCGGCCAGCAGCACGCAGGTCCAGCGCACGTCCCAGCCGAGGATCACCGAGAGCACCAGGGCCGGAGCGTAGATGCCGAGGCCGGCCGCGAGCCCACGCTGCACCAGGAAGAGGCCCGCCGCGAGCGACCGGGTCTTGGCGTCGAAGCGCCGCTCCAGGTACTCGTAGGCGGTGAAGACCTTGAGCCGCGCATAGAGCGGGATGGCGGTGACGCACAGCACCACCATCGCGAGCGGCAGCCCGAAGTAGAACTGGACGAACCGCAGCCCGTCCGCGTAGCCCTGCCCCGGGGTCGAGAGGAAGGTGATGGCGCTGGCCTGGGTCGCCATCACCGAGAGCGCCACCAGCGGCCAGCGCATGCTGCGGCCGGCGAGCAGGAAGTCGGTCAGGTCACGCTCGCCGCGGCCGCGCCAGACCCCGTAGGCGACGAAGCCCGCCAAGGCGGCGATCAGCACGCCCCAGTCGAGGGCGCTCATGCGTGCGAGGCGTGGCGGGCCACGCTCATCGGCCGCGAGCGGAGAGCCAGGCGCAGAAGGCGATCACCAGCAGCAGCTCGCCGATCACCAGCGCGTAGAGCCCCTTCCAGCTGCCGAGCACCGAGGGCGGCTCGTCACCCTCGGCGGGACGATCGGCTTTCGGAGCGTCCGTGGTCGGCGAGCGTCGGCCGTCCATCGAGCGCCTACTGCGGGTTGCTGACCAGGTTCGCGAACAGCCGCCAGGCCCCAGGTACGCCGGCCGGGAGCTGGCGGAAGAAGGCGTATCCGGTGTAGATGAACATGCCCTTGCCGAGGGTCGCGACCAGCATCCCCCCGTCGCGCGCTGGCTCGCCCGGGTCGTGCGAGGACATCAGCGCCTCGTAGCGCGGGTCCCAGCGGTTCGAGAAGTAGGTGCCACGTTCCTGCTCCCAGCCCTCGAAGTCGGACGCGCCGATGCGGTTGGGCGTGGTGAGGAGCGGATGGTCGGGCTTGAGCAAGGTGACCGGCGCCTCCTCCACCGTCACCCGGTCGTTGGAGATGCGGAGCGGCCAGGGCCCGAGCTTGTCCTGGAGCCCTTCCTCCGGCCGCTGGTACTGCACCACCAGTCTGCCGCCGGTCGCGACCCAGTCCAGCAGCCGGCGCTGCTGGGCGCGCAGCCGCGGCCTGGTGTTGTAGGCGCGGACACCCACCACAACGGCGTCGACGAGCGTGAGGTCCTCCTTGGCCAGCTCGTCGTCAGAGAGCAACGTGACGTGGAAGCCCATCGCCGCGAGCGCCTCGGGAACCTCGTCGCCCGAGCCCATCAGGTAGGCGATTTCGTACCCTGTCCTCTTGAGATCGGCGCGGACGAGGTGCGCTTCGGCGGGCGGCAGCAGCGTCTGGATCGGCACGTGCGGATAATCGAGCCGCACGATGTCCGAGCCGTAGCGCCCGATATCGGTCGCGATCTCGGCCGCCACCGTCCCCGCCGCCGGCGTCGCCCCGGGCGTCACAGCGAAGGACAGCGTGGTGTCCGCCTCCCCGCCGGGCAGTCGGACGGCCGCCTCGGCTGGCGAGGCCGTCCAGCCCGACGGCAGACGCAGCCTCACCGTGCCCGTGACCGGGACGCCGGTGCTCCGCACGGCGAGCCGCAGCTCGCGCGGGCGCTGGTCCGCGAACAGATAGGC
>VBPB01000124.1:19183-23577 GCA_005893365.1 Candidatus Eiseniibacteriota bacterium | reverse complement strand
GCGAGCTCCACGATCCGATGCTCATGCTCGACCTGGCGGCGGCGGTCGAGCGCATCGAGCGCGCCATCGCCGCGCGCGAGACCATCCTGGTGCAGGGCGACTACGACGTCGACGGCATCACCTCGACCTACGTCCTCCACACCACGCTGGCCGGCCTCGGGGGCGTCTCGCGGTGTCGTATCCCGCATCGCACCCGCGACGGCTACGGGCTGACCACCGCGGCGGTGGACGAGGCGCGCGCCCTCGGCTGCACGCTCATCGTCACGGTCGACTGCGGCATCACCGCGGTCAAGGCGGTGGCCCACGCTCGGACCCTCGGCATCGACACCGTGATCACCGACCACCACGAGCCGGCGGCGACCCTCCCCGAGGCCTGCGCGGTGGTGAACCCGCTGCGGCCCGGCTGCCCGTATCCCTTCAAGTCGCTCGCCGGGGTCGGGGTCACCTACAAGCTGGCCGAAGCCCTCCTGCGCGCCCACGGGCGGCCCGAGCGCGCCGAGGACTTCCTCGAGCTGGTGGCACTCGGGACCATCGCCGACGTCGTGCCGCTCAAGGGGGAGAACCGCATCCTGGCCGCCGTCGGTCTCGAACGCCTGCGCACCACGCGGCACCTGGGGCTCAAGGCGCTCATCGAGCGCGCCCAGGTCGCGGGCCGCACCCTGACCAGCGGCCAGGTCGCCTTCGTGCTGGCGCCGCGGATCAACGCGGCGGGGCGGATGGGCCACGCCGAGCAGGCGCTGCGCCTGCTGATGGCGCGTGACGAGGGCGAGGCGCGGGCCTGCGCCGAGAGCCTCGAGGAGGACAACGAGCGCCGGCGCGTCCACGACCAGGGTGTCGCCGCCGACGCCATCACCCGCGTCGAGCAGGAACTGGGCTGGCCCCAGTGCGCGTCCATCCTGCTCGCCTCCGACGCGTGGCACCCCGGCGTGCTGGGGATCGTCGCCTCGCGCCTGGTGGAGCGGTTCCAACGGCCCACGATCCTCGTCGCCTTCGAGCGCGACGGCGACCGCGGCCGGGGCTCGGGCCGCAGCTTGCCCGGGCTCGATCTCACCGGAGTCCTCGACGGCTGCGCGGACCTGCTCGAGGTGTACGGCGGGCACGCCCTGGCCGCGGGGTTGACGGTGCGGCGCGCGCGCCTCGAGGCGCTGCGCGAGCGCTTCGACCGCCTGGTGCGCGAGCGCACCACGCCCGGCGACTTCGTGCGCCGCCTCGACATCGATGCCGACGTGACGCTGGGCGAGTGCGATGCCGGGCTGGTGGGCTGGATCGAGCGGCTGGCGCCGCACGGGCTCGGCAATCCCGAGCCGGTCTACCGCGCCGCCCGGGTCGAGGTCACGGCCGCGACGGTGGTGGGCGGCGGCAAGCACCTGCGGCTGTCGGTGCGCGACGCGACCGGGACCGCCGAGGCGATCGGCTTCGGGCTCGGCGCCCAGGCGGAGAAGGTGCGAGCCGCCGGGGCGTGCGCGCTGGCGTTCGTGCCGATGCGCAACGAGTGGAACGGGGTCGCCCGCGTCCAGCTCAAGCTCAAGGACGTGCAGGGGCCGTGATCGGGGCGGGCGGTCATCCGGAGCTGCGCGCGGCGTTGCTCGCCGAGCTCGAGGAGCGCGCGCCCAAGGTGGATCGCGACCGGGTGGGGGCGGCGTTCGACTTCGCCGACCAGGCGCATGGCGACCAGCGCCGCGAGTCCGGGCTGCCCTTCATCTCCCACGCGGTCGAGGTGTGCCGGATCCTGCTGACGCTGCTCGAGACCCGGCTCGACACCACGCTCGCCTGCGCGGCCCTGCTCCACGACGTGGTCGAGGACACCGCCATCACCACCCCGGACGTCGAGAAGCGCTTCGGCAAGGAGGTCGCCGGGCTGGTCGAAGGGGTCACCAAGCTCTCGGGCCTCCACTTCGACAGCCGGGAGGCGGCGCAGGCCGAGAACTTCCGCAAGATGCTGCTGTCGATGTCGCGCGACCTGCGGGTCATCTTCATCAAGCTGGCCGACCGGTTGCACAACATGCGGACCATCGAGTTCCTGCGGCCCGACAAGGCCCAGCGCATCGCCGCCGAGACCCGCGACATCCACGCGCCGCTCGCGCACCGGCTGGGCATGGCCGGCATCAAGCGCGAGCTCGAGGACCTGGCCCTCAAGACGCTCGAGCCGGCCATCTACCAGGAGCTGGCGCAGCGCATCCAGGTGCGGCGCGAGGAGCGCGACGCCATCCTCGCCGAGGCGGCGACCGGCATCAAGGCCGAGGTGACCGGCCGGCCCAAGCACTTCTACTCGATCTACCAGAAGATGAGCCTGGGCAAGCCGCTGGAGGACATCTACGACCTGTTCGGCCTGCGCATCATCACGCACACGCGCAACGACTGCTACCGGGCGCTGGGCGTGGTGCACGACCTGCTGGAGCCGGTGGGGGATCGGTTCAAGGACTACATCGCCACGCCGAAGAACAACATGTACCAGTCGCTCCACACCACGGTGCTGACCCGCAACCGCGAGATGATCGAGGTGCAGATCCGCACCCGCGAGATGCACCGCACCGCCGAGACCGGGATCGCCGCCCACTACGTCTACAAGCAGGGCGGCCACGTGGACGAGGAGCTGGACGCCAAGCTGGGCGGCTTCGTGACCCAGACTGCCGACTGGCAGAACACCGCCTCGGACGACGAGTACATGGACTTCCTGCGCACCGCGCTCTACCAGGAGGAGGTGTTCGCCTACACGCCGCGCCGCGAGCTCAAGCGCCTCCCCAAGGGCTCGACCCCGCTCGACTTCGCCTTCCTGGTGCACACGCAGGTGGGGCAGCACACGGTGGGGGCGCGCGTGAACGGCGAGCTGGTGCCGCTGCGCCACCAACTGCGCAACGGCGACACGGTCGAGATCATCACCTCGCCGCAGGCGCAGCCGCACGCCGACTGGCTCAAGATCGTGCGCACCAACGCGGCGCGCAGCAAGATCCGGCACTGGCTGCGCCAGGAGCGGCTGGCCGACAGCGTCTCGCTGGGGCGCGAGATGTTCGAGCGCGAGCTCAAGCGGCTGCGCCTCGAGCCGGCCGAGGCGGAGGTGGCCGAGCTGGCGCGGGGATTCGGGTGCAGCGATCCCGACCAGATGTACGCGCGCTTCGCCGAGGGGTCGCTCTCGGTGACCACCGTCCTGCACAAGCTCAAGCCCGACAAGGAGACCTTCGCCGAGCGGCTGGCCAAGGGACCGCTCGAAGCGCTCGGCATCGGGCGCAAGCCCGCCGGCGGCATCCGCATCCAGGGCCTCGACAACGTCATGCTGCACTTCGCCCGCTGCTGCCAGCCGGTCCCCGGCGACCGCATCATCGGCATCGTCACCCAGGGCCGCGGGGTCTCGGTCCACCGGCAGGATTGCCCGAACACGTTCGACGAGCGCGTCGCGCCCGAGCGCAAGGTGTCGGTCGAGTGGGACGCCGGCCGCGGCGAGACCTTCCCGGTGCGGCTCGTGGTCTACGGCCTGGACCGCCCCGCGCTGCTGGCGGACATCGCCAAGGTCATCGCCGCCACCCAGGTCAACATCCGCACCGCCGGCATGGCGACCGAGGACCAGACCGCCCGGGGCATGTTCGTGGTCGAGGTGCCGCACCTGGCCAAGCTCAACGAGGTGATGGCGGCGATCCGCAAGCTCAAGGGCGTGACCCGCGTCGAGCGCCGCCAGCGCATCATCCGCCCCCCCCACCGGCCGCACAAGGCGGAGGGGACGGGCGGGTGAGGGCGCTGGTGCAGCGCGTCGCCCATGCCCGCGTCACCGTGGCGGGCCGCGCCGTGGCGGCGATCGAGCGCGGGCTGCTCGTGCTGGTGGGCGCCACGCACGACGACGGCGAGGCGGAGGCGGAATGGCTGGCGCGCAAGGTGGCGGGGCTCCGGATCTTCGCCGACGCGGCGGGGCAGATGAACCGTGACCTGAGCGCCGTGGGCGGGCGGGCGCTGGTGGTGCCCCAGTTCACGCTCTATGGCGACGCGCGGCGGGGGCGGCGCCCGGAGTTCCTCGCCGCCGCGCGGCCGGAGCAGGCGGAACCGCTGTTCGTGCGCTTCTGCGAGGCGATGGCCGCCGCGGGGGTCGCGGTCGAGCGCGGCGTCTTCGGCGCGCACATGGAGGTCTTATTGCTGAACGACGGGCCGGTGACGCTGCTGCTCGAGAGCCCGCCGCGAGCCCTCGGGGACCCGGTGGCCGACACGGCGCCGGCGGGGGCGGCATGAAGCGCGAGCCGCTGTTCTGGCGGGGGGCCCAAGCCCTGGTGCTGGCCTCGGCCTCGCCGCGCCGCGTGGCCTTGCTGCGCCAGGTCCAGGTGCCGTTCACGGTCGTGGACCCAGGCCCGGATCGCGAGTGGCCGGGGCTCGCCGAGCCCCGCAGCGGCGTGCGCGCGCTGGCGCTCGAGAAG
>VBPB01000124.1:0-19095 GCA_005893365.1 Candidatus Eiseniibacteriota bacterium | reverse complement strand
GCACCCACGAGGTCTGGACCGGGATCGCCGTGGTCCGCGACGGCGAGGCCCGCACAGCCGCCGAGTGCGCCAAGGTCCGTTTCGCCGCGATGAGCCCGGCCGAGATCATCGCCTACGTCCGCACCGGCGAGCCGCTCGACAAGGCGGGCGCCTACGGGGTCCAGGGGGTGGGGGGGCAGTTCGTGCGCCGCATCGAGGGCGACTACACGACGGTGGTCGGCCTGCCCCTGGCCCGCCTGCGGCAGGTGCTGCGCGAGTTCGCCTGACCGCGGGCGGCCCGGCCGGGGCTCCGTCCCATGGCCTCCTCCTTGGGCCCCGCGACCGCTTGACACCGTCACGACGCAGATGCTAGCGTGCCCCGTTTCAAAGGGATAGGGGCGGCCTCCGGGCCGTCAGGCGGCAGGCGCACGGCCTCGCCGCGTCTCGTCGTGCCCGCGGGCATCCCGCGCGTGCCGGAAGAAGGATGGAGGAAGGCGATGAAGACGTTCACGGCCCGGCCGGCCGACATCGACCGCCAGTGGCTCGTGGTGGACGCCGCCGGCAAGCCGCTGGGGCGCCTGGCGACCCAGGTGGCGACGGTGCTCAAGGGCAAGCACCGGCCCATCTACACGCCGCATATCGACACCGGCGACCACGTCGTGGTGATCAACGCGTCGAAGCTGGCCCTGACCGGGCGCAAGGCCACCGACAAGCGCTACTTCCGGCACACCATGTATCCGGGCGGCGCCCACTGGATCGGCATCCGCGAGCTGATGGAGAAGCATCCGGACCGCGTGGTCATCTCGGCGGTGCGCGGCATGATGCCCAAGACCAAGCTCGGTCGGGCGATGATGAAGAAGCTCAAGGTCTACGCGGGCGATCAGCACCCGCACGAAGCCCAGCGACCCGTCGCATGGGACATCCAGGTCTGAGGGGGACGAGGCGACCATGACGACGACCACCAAGCCGCGATCCGGCCGGCGCAAGGAGGCGGTGGCGCGCGTGCGCATCATGCCCGGCACCGGCAAGATCACCGTCAACGACCGTACGCCGCTGGAGTACCTGACGCGCGAGACGCTCGCCAAGCACGCGCTCCACGCGCTGACCGTGACCAACACCGTGGGCAAGTTCGACATCATCGCCCGCGTCCATGGCGGCGGTTTGAGCGGTCAGGCGGGTGCGATCCGGATGGGGATCGCGCGGGCGCTGCTGACCCACGACGAGACGCTGCGCGGGCTGCTGGGCCGGGAAGGCCTGCTGACCCGCGATTCCCGCATGAAGGAGCGCAAGAAGTACGGACAGCCCGGCGCGCGCAAGCGGTTCCAGTTCAGCAAGCGCTAGCCGAGCGACATCTCACACGCCCCGTCGGTGGGCGTCCGGGGTCCCGACCTCGAAGGTCGGGGAAGGACGCGGCGATCGAGCGACGGTGCGGAGGAACCAACCCCACAGGAGGAGCGCAGTGGCTGGTATCGGCATGAAGGACCTGCTCGAAGCGGGGGTGCACTTCGGGCATCAGACCCGTCGCTGGAACCCGCGCATGAAGCGGTTCATCTTCATGGAGCGGAACGGGATCTACATCATCGACCTGCAGAAGACGCTCAAGTGCGTCCAGGACGCGCGGACCGCGATCGAGAACGCCGTCCGCGGCGGCGGGCACGTCCTGTGGGTGGCCACCAAGAAGCAGGCCAAGCAGGTCGTGGCCGACGAGGCGACGCGCTGTGGGCAGTTCCACGTCACCGAGCGCTGGCTCGGCGGGATGCTGACCAACTTCAAGACCATCCGCACCAGCGTCAAGCGGCTCAAGGACCTCGACCGGATGGCGACCGACGGCACCTTCGAGAAGCTGGCCAAGAAGGAGGTCGCGCGCCTCTCGCGGGAGCGCGAGCGGCTGGAGTTCGCCTTCGCGGGCATCAAGGAGATGCCCGGACTGCCGGCGCTGGTGTTCATCATCGACACCAAGAAGGAGAAGATCGCGGTCGCCGAGGCCAACCGCCTCGGGATCCCGATCGTCGGGGTCGTGGACACGAACTGCGATCCGGATGCCATCGACTACCCGATCCCGGGCAACGACGACGCGATCCGGGCGCTGCGGCTGTTCGCCGGTCTGGTCGCCGACGCGGTGATCCAGGGCAAGGCGACCGCGCTCGAAGGTCGCGACCAGGAGACGGTGTCGTTCGGTGGCGAGGGCGTCGAGAGCGAGGGCGAGGCCGCCCCGGCCGCGACCGCCCGCTAGTCACCGCGTCCGCCCACACCGCCCGCCTGTGCCAGCACGCGCACGCGGGCGTTCCGATAGGGAGTCCCATGCCGATCACTGCCGATCAGGTCAAGCAGCTCCGGGAGCTGACCGGGGCTGGGATGATGGAGTGCAAGAAGGCGCTGGCCGAAGCCGGCGGGGATCTCGACAAGGCGGTGGACGCGCTGCGCAAGAGCGGCGCCGCCCACGTCGCCAAGCGCGCCGGGCGGGCCGCCAACGAAGGGCGCGTGGACGCCTACATCCACCCCGGCAACCGGGTGGGGGTGCTGATCGAGATCAACTGCGAGACCGATTTCGTCGCCCGCACCGACGAGTTCGCCCAGCTGGTGCGCAACGTGGCCATGCAGGTGGCCGCCGCCTCGGCGGAGTACGTCCGTCGCGAGGAGGTGCCCGCCGAGCGCGTCGCGCGCGAGCGCGACGTCCTGGCCGGCCAGGCCGAGCACCAGGGCAAGCCGGCCGCCATCCTCGAGAAGATCGTCGAGGGCCGGCTCAACAAGTTCTTCGCCGAGGTGTGCCTGCTCGAGCAGCCGTTCATCCGCGACGACAAGCGCACGGTCGCGCAGATCGTCGAAGAGGCCGCCCACAAGACCGGCGAGAACATCGTCGTGCGCCGCTTCACGCGCTTCCGGCTCGGCCAGGAGTAGGTCCTTGGCGGCGCGCTACCAGCGCATCCTGCTCAAGCTCAGCGGTGAGATCCTCGCCGGCACGGGCGGTTCGGGCATCGACGAGACGGTCATCGACGGGCTGGCCGAGGAGATCCGGGACGTCCACGCCCTGGGCGTCCAGGTGGGGCTGGTGCTGGGCGGCGGCAACATCTTCCGCGGCCTGCCGGCGAGCGCGCGGGGCATGGACCGCGTGAACGCCGACTACATGGGCATGCTGGCCACGGTCATCAACAGCCTGGCGCTCCAGCAGTTCCTCGAGCGGCGCGGCGTGTACACGCGGGTCATGTCGTCCATCGAGATGGCGCGCGTGTGCGAGCCGTACATCCGCCGCCGCGCGGTGCGCCATCTCGAGAAGGGCCGCGTGGTCATCCTCGCCGCCGGCACCGGCAATCCCTACTTCACCACCGACACCGCGGCCGCCCTGCGCGCGGTCGAGACCGGCGCGGACGTCATCCTCAAGGCGACCCGCGTGGACGGCATCTACAGCGGCGACCCGCTCGAGATCAGTTATCTCGATATCCTGAACCGCGGTCTCAAGGTGATGGATTCGACGGCCATCTCGTTGTGCATGGACAATCGCCTGCCGCTGGTGGTCTTCAACGTGGGGACCCGTGGCAATCTGCTGCGCGTCGTGCAGGGCGAGGCGGTGGGGACGCGCGTGGGAGAACGCTGAGCCATGACGAACAAGCTGCTGGTGGTTGCGGAGGAGCGCATGAAGAAGGCGCTCGAAGGCACACGGCACGAGCTGTCCGGCATCCGGACGGGCAAGGCCAGTCCGGCGCTGCTGGACACCGTGCGCGTCGAGGCCTACGGCCAGACGGTGTCGCTCAAGGAGGTGGGCTCGGTGAGCGCCCCCGAGGCACGCCTGCTGGTGATCCAGCCGTGGGACAAGGGCCTGATCAAGGCGGTCTCGCGCGCCATCCAGCTGGCCGAGCTGGGGCTCAACCCCACCGACGACGGGACGGTGGTGCGGGTGCCGATCCCGGCGCTGACCGGCGAGCGGCGCGCCGAGCTGGTCAAGCTGGTGGCCAAGCTGACCGAGGAGGGTCGCGTCCACGTCCGGCAGGTGCGCCACGACGTGAACAAGGACATCAAGCACCAGCAGGATGGCGGCACCCTCGCCGAGGACGACGCCAAGCGGCTCACCGCCGATGTCCAGAAGCTCACGGACCGCTACATTGCCCTGCTCGATGACCTGCTCAAGAAGAAGACGGTCGAGGTGATGGAGGTCTGACTGCGAGGGCGGTCGGACGCGGAGGACGGTTGCCGACCCGAACGTTGACCCCCGAGGCCATGAAGGCCCGGGGCAACCTGCCACGCCACATCGCCATCATCATGGACGGGAACGGCCGGTGGGCCGAGGCCCGCGGCGTGCCGCGCCTGATGGGCCACCGGGCCGGGCGCGAATCGGTGCGCGAGGCCGTCAAGGGGTGCCTCGCGCTGGGCGTCGAGGTGCTGACGCTCTACACGTTCTCGACCGAGAACTGGAACCGGCCCGCGCGCGAGGTCCGGGCCCTCATGGCCATCCTGCGCCAGACCCTGCGCGCGGTGCGCCGCGAGCTGCGCGCCGACAACGTGCGCCTGCAGACCATCGGCCGCGCCGCCGACCTGCCGCCCGAAGTGACCGCGGCGATCGCCGAGACGCAGGGGTACCTGGCGGGCTGCGACGGCCTGTTGCTCAATCTCGCCCTGTCCTACAGCGGCCGTGCCGAGATCCTCGACGCGGTGCGCCGGGTGGTGGCGGAGCGGACCTCGGCCGCGCGCCTGGACGAGGCGGGCTTCGGCCGCTTCCTCTACACCGCGGGTCTGCCCGACCCGGATCTCCTCATCCGCACCAGCGGCGAGATGCGGATCTCGAACTTCATGCTGTGGCAGCTCGCCTACACCGAGCTGTGGATCACCGACACGCTCTGGCCCGACTTCCGGCGCCGGCATCTCTACCAGGCGGTCGCCGACTATCAGGGCCGCCAGCGGCGCTTCGGACGGGTGGATTGAGCGTGGAGGAGGAGCCCCACCCGATCGCCCGCGAGCGCGTGGCGCCGGCCGCTCTCCCCGCGGCCCAGAGCGGGACCGGGCGCTGGGCGCTGGCGGGCCGGCTGGCGAGCGGGATCGCCTTCGTGCCGGTGCTGGTGCTGCTGGCGCAGGCGGGCGGGCCCGCGTTCCTGGCGTTCGTGGCGCTCGAGGTGGCGCTCGGCCTGGGCGAGTTCTACCGCATGATGCGCGGGCGGGGCCTGAGTCCCTTCCAGCCGCTCGGCATCGCCTCCGGGCTGGCGCTGCTCTGGGTCTCGTACCGGCCGCTCACGCCCCACGTCGGCTTCCTGATGACCGGCACGCTGCTGCTGGTGCTGGCGCTCGAGCTGAGGCGCCCGCAGGCGCGCCAGCGGGTCGAGGACATCGCCGCCACCAGCTTCGGCGTGCTCTACGTGGGGTGGCTCTCCGCCCACTTCGTGCTGCTGCGCGAGCTGCCGTGGCAGGTCGGCCGCGCCTACCAAGACGGCGCGTCGTTCGTGCTGCTCGCCTTCTTCCTCACCTGGAGCTGCGACACCGGGGCGTACACGGTGGGACGGCTGTTCGGCCGCAACCGGCCCTGGGTGCAGATCTCGCCGCGCAAGTCGGTGGAGGGCTCGTTCGGCGGCCTGGCCTTCGCGGTGGCGGCGGCATTCGTGGCGCGGGCCTGGTTCGCGCCCTACCTCGCGCTGCGCGACGCGGCCGTGCTCGGGCTGCTGGTCGGCGTGTTCGCGCAGGTGGGCGATCTGGTGGAGTCGCTGCTCAAGCGCGACGCACAACACGTCCACTCGTCCGACTTCATCCCCGGCCACGGCGGGGTGCTCGACCGGTTCGACAGCCTCTACTTCGCGGCCCCGCTGGTCTACTACTACCTGCAGATCGTGGTGTTCCGCGTCCCGTGACGATGCAGCGGCTCGCGGTGTTGGGATCGACCGGCTCGATCGGGACCCAGGCCCTCGACGTCGCGGCCCGCCACCCCGAGCGGCTGGCGGTGGCCGGGCTCGCCGCCGGCGCCTCGCTCGACGGGCTGTGCGCGCAGGCGCGGCGCTGGCGCCCTAAGGCCGTGGCGCTCGAGCGCAGCAACGACGCGGCGGCGGCGCGCGCGCGGCTGAGCGAGGCCGTCCCCGGGGGCCGCGTGTTCGTGGGCCCGGGGGCCGCGGTCCAGCTGATCGCCGAGACCGCGTGCGACACGGTGGTGAACGGGATCGTGGGCGCCGCGGGGCTGGCCCCCTCGCTGGCCACGCTCGGGCGCGGCCTGAGGCTGGCACTCGCCAACAAGGAGACGCTGGTGGTGGGCGGCCCCCTGGTGCGTGCCGCCCTGGCGCGCGGCGGCACCCTGGTGCCGGTGGACAGCGAGCACAGCGCGGCACTCCAGTGCCTGGCCGGCCGGCCGCGGGAGGAGGTGGCCCGGCTCACGCTGACCGCCTCGGGCGGGGCGCTCCGCGACCACCCGGACTGGCGGCGGGCGTCCCGCGACCAAGTGCTGCGGCATCCGGTGTGGGCGATGGGGCCGCGCATCACCGTGGACTCGGCGCTGCTCTTCAACAAGGGGCTCGAGCTGATCGAGGCGCACTGGCTCTTCGACCTGGAGTGGGCGCGGCTCGACGCGGTCCTCCACCCCCAGGCGCGCGTGCACGCGCTGGTGGCGTTCACCGACGGCTCGTTGGTGGCGCAGGCGGCCGAGGCGGACATGCGCCTGCCGATCCAGTTGGCGCTCTCGTGGCCCGGTCACTGGCCGGGTTCGATCGCGGCCCTGGCCCCCGCCGCCCTCGCCGGGCTCTCGTTCGCGCCGATCCCGCCGGGCCTTTATCCCGCCTTCGACCTGGCGGGCGCGGCCGGCCGGGCGGGCGGGACCGCGCCGTGCGCCCTCAACGCCGCCGATGAGACCGCGGTCGCGGCGTTCCTGGAGGGGCGCGTCCCGCTCGGCGCCGTGCCCGAGGTGATCGCCGAGGTCATGGACGGTCATCGCGCGGAGGCCGTGGAATCGCTGGCGCAGCTCGAGGCCGTGGACGCGGGCGCGCGCGCGGCGGCGCGGGCGGCGGTCGGACGGCGATGACCGGCGCGGCGCCGTCTCGGACCGCGGCGCGGACGGCGGTGGTGGTGTCCACCTACGAGAACCCGGTGGCACTCGACCTGGTCCTGCGCGGCTGGGCGCGCCAGCGCGTGCGCCCCGAATGGATCGTGGTGGCCGACGACGGCAGCGGGCCGGAGACCGCCCAAGTGGTGCGTCGCTGGGACGCGGTCCAGGTACGCCTTCCGCACGGCGGGGGGTTCGGCAAGTGCCGGGTGGTGAACGCCGCGGTGCTGCGGGCCCGCGCGCTGGGGGCGGACTGGCTGCTGTTCACCGACGGCGACTGGCTGCCGTGCCGGGATCTGCTGGCGCGCCACCTGGAGGAGCGCAGGCCCAAGCGCTTCGTGGCGGGCGGCGGCATCCGTCTGTCGCGCGAGGCGTCGGAGCGGATGGTGGCCGCGGACGTGGACTTGGGGGCCTTCGAGCGCTGGGGCGGCAACAAGCCCCACTACCGCTGGCCGCGCCCGGTCGGACGCATCCTGGACGCGATCCAGCCGCGGCGCACGCCGTGGAAGGGCGGCAACTCGTCGGCGTGGCTCGCGGACGTCGTGCGCGTCGGCGGCTACGACGAGCGGTTCGGCTGGGGCCTCGAGGACAACGAGCTGGGCGAGCGGCTCGAGAACGCGGGCGTGCGCGGCCATTCGATCCGCTACTCCGCCCCGGTCTACCACCTCTGGCACGAGCGGCCGTGGCTGGATCCGCAAGCCCTGGTCCGGCACCAGGCGATGCTGACCGAGACCCGCCGGACCCGCGCGATCTGGACCGCTCACGGCATCCATAGCCATGAAGCCTGAGGCCGATCGGGCCGATGACCATGGGAATCGGGGACACCCTCCGGCCGCGTTCGGCTTGACGGCCGCGATCAGGGCAGGGTAGCCTGCGCAAGTGATTGGCCGACAAAGGAGTTGCCGGTGATCCAGAACATGATCCTGCCTGGGGTGGCGCTGCTCGGGATCGTCATCTTCGTCCACGAGCTGGGCCACTTCCTGGCCGCCAAGTGGCGGGGCGTCAAGGTCCTCAAGTTCTCCCTGGGCTTCGGTCCCGCGGTGTTCCGCTTCACGCGCGGCGAGACCGAGTACCAGCTGGCGTGGATCCCGCTCGGCGGCTTCGTCTCGATGGCCGGCGACACCCCGAACGAAGACGGCTCCATGCCGACCGGGGACGAGAACTTCCTGTCCCATCCCTGGTACGGGCGCGCCTTCATCGCGGTCGCCGGACCGGCGGCGAACCTCGTGACTGCGACGCTGGTCATGATCGCCATCGGCCTGGTGGGGGTGACCTACCCGGACTTTCCCAACATCCTCGGACCGCTCCCCGACACCACCGTCGCCTACCACATGGGGCTGCGCGAGGGCGACCGGCTGACGGCGGTCGAAGGGGCGCCGGTGAAGAGCTGGATCAGCTTCTTCGTGGCCACGCGCCTCAAGTCGGACCAGGACGACCTCGCGTTCACCGCCATGCGCGGGGACTCGAGCTTCACGATGCGCGTCACCGCGGCCGCGCGGAAGGACTTCCTCGCCGGCCTCGACCGCCCCTCGAACCCGCCGGTGGTCGGCACGGTGGTGGTGGGGATGCCCGCCTACAAGGCCGGCGTGCTGGAGCGCGACAGCATCCTCGCGGTCAACGGCAAGCCCGTGAAGGTCTGGGACGACCTGCCGCGGACCATCGCGTCGCAGACCGACCGCGCGGTGGTCCTGACGGTGGTGCGCGCCGGGCGCGTGTTCGACCTGACCGTGACGCCGGTGGACGCGAGCGGCGTGGGCGGGACGAACGCGGGCCGCATCGGCATCGAGCCGCCCCGCGTCGGCACCTACGTCGAGCGCTACCCGCTCGGGCGGTCGCTCCGGCTCGGCTTCTTCGCCACCGGCGACCTGGTGGCCAGCGTCTACCGCGGCATGTGGCTCACCGTCTCGCGGCCGCTCTACTACCGCGAGTACCTGGGCGGCCCGATGTTCATCGCCCAGGCCGCGAGCGAGCAGGCGCGCCGCGGCGTCGATGCCTACCTCCAATTCCTGGCGATGATCAACGTCGCCATCATGGCGTTCAATCTGCTCCCCATCCCGGTGCTGGACGGCGGCCACATCACGCTGGCCCTGCTCCAGGCGCTGCGCGGCCAGGGCATCTCCTACCGCACCTACGTCCGGTTCCAGAAGGTCGGACTGGCGGTGATCGGTACCCTCTTCATCCTCATCCTGGCGAATGATCCGCTGCGATGGATGCAGCGGCAGCGTGCGCTCGACAAGGCTCCCCAGGAGGGCAAGGTTGCCCCGACCCCGCCCTAGTGTCCCGTCCCAGGAGTAGCTTGCCAGTCGGCCGCCGCTGCATCCCGGCGGGCGGCGTTGCTCCTCCTCGACGTATCTCGCTGATACGACTTCGTCGTCGCGCCTTGCCCGCCGGGCGCTTCGGCGGCCTTGGTTGCCAAGCTACTCCTGGGACGGGACACTAGCGGCGTGCGAGGGATGGCGACGGTGTGCGGAGTGCTCCTGGCCGCGGCGGCGCTCTCCGGGCCGGTCCGGGCCCAGGAGGATCTGCTGGGCGAGATCAAGTCGATCGGCACGGTGCGATTCGAAGGACGACACCGTGTCGGTGCGGGGGAGCTCCGCTCGGTGATGAAGACGCGGTCGTCCTCCCGCTGGCCGTGGCGCGAGCAACAGGCGCTGCGGAACGACTTCCTGCGCTCCGACACGCTGGCGATCCGCGAGCGCTACCGCCACCACGGCTTCCTGGACGCCCAGGTGGGCGTCCGCGTCACGCCGACGCGCGACTCCTCACGGGTGACCGTGATTTTCACCATCCTCGAGGGCGGGCAGGCGCGGGTGGCGGCGGTGGGCTTCACCGGGGTCCACTCGTATCCCGAGGACGACCTGCGCCACCGCATCCTGTCCCAGCGCGGGCAGCCGTTCGACCCGTTCGTGCTCCAGCTCGACACGCTC
Source organism: Candidatus Eiseniibacteriota bacterium (assembly GCA_005893365.1). Classification (GTDB taxonomy): domain Bacteria; phylum Eisenbacteria; class RBG-16-71-46; order RBG-16-71-46; family RBG-16-71-46; genus WS-11. Next base: position 9,186 of record VBPB01000124.1, on the reverse strand, counting down.
AAGATCGCCGAGCTCTACCAGGAGCGCGGGTTCCGGCCGCACGTGCTGGCCTCGGCGCGGCGCGGCGCCAGGACGGATTCGCTGCGGGTGTGGGTCGAGTTCGCGATCGGCGAGGGCCAGCAGTACCGGGTCGGCGACGTCTACGCCCACGGTTGGAACTCGTCGACCAAGCCCGGCGAGGCCCCTTCGGCCTCGACGGACCCCCGATCCGCCGCCGAGCATCCCAAGGGGATGGAGCGCCTGGTCCGGCGCGAGCTGGAGCTCAAGCCGGGCGACGTCTACCGCCGCTCGCGCCTGGTGCGCTCATGGGAACGGCTGTACGACACCGGGCTCTTCAACCAGGTCCAGATCTCGCCGATCGTCGACTCGACCCAGTCGCGGGTGGATTTCGAGGTGTTGGTGCACGAGCGCCCGCGTCGCTGGATCGACGCCGGCGTCGGCAGCGGCACCGCCGAGCGGTTCCGGGCCACCGCCGAATGGGGCCACCGGAATCTGTTCGCGCGGGGCTTCCAGGGGGCGCTCAGCAGTCGCGTGGCCTTCGATGGGGGCGGCCGCTTCCTGCTGAGCCACACCGAGCTCCCGCTGCTCGAGCCCTGGCTGCTGCGGACCCGCACCCGCGCCGTGCTCACCCCGTCGTACGAGCGCAGCGACGACCGGGCGTCCGGCCGCTGGCTGGTGCGTCACGCTGTCGCAGAACAACGCCTGGGTCCATGAGGATCTGACCCTGTTCACCGCCACGCTGCCCGTCGCGGAGCGCGATTCGCTCGAGCGCAGCGTCGTGGCCCGGTACAGCACGCACAGCGTGGCGCTGGGCGGCACCCGCGACTTCCGCGACAATCCGCTGAGCGCCACCCGGGGCTCGGTCCAGGCGGTCAGCGTCGAGCTGGCCGGCGGCCCCTTCAAGGGCAGCAGCAGCTTCCGCAAGGTGTCGTTCGTCTCGTCGTGGTACACGCCGTTCCGGAACGGGTGGGTGCTGGCGACGCGCGTGCGCGCCGGGGCGATCCGGCCGACCGGGATCGCCGCGTCGTTCTCGCCCGGAGTCGTGGTCGACAGCGCCGTGGCGCGCGTGCCGGTGGGCGATCGCTTCCGGATGGGGGGGGTCAACTCGGTGCGCGGCTTCGACGAGAACGCGATCCCGCCCTTCGGCGGGCTGGCGCTGCTCCAGGCCAACATGGAGCTCAGGATCCCCATCCTCGGGCCGTTCGGGCTGGAGGCGTACCTGGACGCCGGGAATGTCTGGGCCCGGCCGTCGTATATCAAGCCGCGGGACTTCACCCCGCGCGTGAGCCACCAACCGCTGTCACCCAACGAGGTCCGGTACGTGTTCGGGATCGGCCCGCGCATCAACCTGCCGATCGGGCCGTTGCGGCTCGACTTCACTTGGAGCCTGAGGCCCTTCCCCGATCCCAAGGGGACCGGGAAGGTGGGCTGGCTGATCGCCAAGCCCCAGTTCGCGATCGGACCGTCCTTCTAGAGGCCCCGGATGAACGAGCCCCGCGACCCCGCGATCCCTGAGGCCAGGCCCCCCGCGTCCCCGCCGGAGGGTGAGCCCCAGGGGCTCGCCGAGGAGCTGAAGCAGGAGATCGAGGAGGCGGTCGAGCACGTCCCCAAGCCGATCCGCTGGACGGTCGGCAAGCTCGTGCGCCTGGCGATCGTGACGCTGGTGGTGCTGGTCGTGGTCCTGATCGCCACCGCCGTGCTCTACGTGGCCAACCGGACCGAGTGGGCGGCGCGCGAGCTGGCGCTGGTGGTCAACCAGACCCTGGCCAGCCGCACCGACGTCGTGCTCGAGATGACCGACATCAAGGGCAATCCCTGGACCGGCGTGCGGGTGATCGCCCCGCGGGTGCGCTTCCGCGAGGGCGACCAGCCGCCCCTGCTCGAGGCCAAGGAGATGCGCCTGCGCTATTCGGCGATGAGCCTGCTGACCGGCGGCCCCCGGCCGGTCCTGATCGAGATCGAACAACCCATCATCCAGCTCGGGCGCGGCGAGGACGGCCGGCTTAGGCTGCCCACGTGGCAGGAGGGCGGAGCCGGGCGCGCGACCCGGGCGCTGCAGTTCACGATCCGGGTGCGCGGCGCAGCCCTGCGCACCCCCGACTCGATCGCCGGGATCGAGGGGCTCGATCTGGACGCCCTGGCGTTCACCGGGCACCCCGCGCGCGTGGAGGTGCACCACCTGAGCTGGTCGCGCGGTCCCTGGGGGAGCGTGCTCGACCGCTGCGCCTTCGACTACAGCGTCTCCGACAGCGCGCGGTTCCGGCTGGCCGAGCTGCGCACCGGCGACCTCGCGATCCGCGGGCGCGCCGCCTGGGCGCCCGGCACCCACGACGTGGTGGCCGGGCTCGACCTGGAGCGCCTGCGCTGGCGCTGGTTGGCGCGGGTGCTCAAGCGAAACGATCTCGACGTGAACGGCGAGGGCCACGGGACGATCACGGCTCGCGGGTGGGGGGCACTCCGGGGCGGGTTCGACTTGGGGGGCGTCTGGGACAGCCTGGCGGTCACGATCCAGGGCGGGTTCGCCTGGCGCGACCATCGCCTGCTGGTCCAGCCGCTCGCGGGCCAGTCGGCGGCGGGGGACCTGACCGGGGCGGTGACCTGGTCGGCGCAGGGCTGGGACATCAACGCCGCGGTGCGCAAGGGCGACCCCTCGCGCTGGTCCGTCATCGGCATCAAGGGCTGGCCCAAGGGCGACATGAACGGCAGCTTCCGCTACAGCGTCGACACGCGGCGCCTGCGCCATCCCAGGCTCGCCGCCCGGCTGATCGCCAGCGAGTGGACGGGCTGGCGCGCCGACAGCGGGACGGTGGTCATGGACTTCACCCCGATCGGCCCGGACAGCTTCGCGGTGCGGGTGCGCCGGCGCGGCGGCGAGATGACCCTGCGTTCGCTCACCGACCCGACCGGCTGGAAGGGCGACTACACGCTGACCGACTTCCCGCTCGACGAATGGGCCGACGGGCGGGCGAGCGGCCTCTGCGGCACGCTCGCCACCGGTCGCGGCACGGCCGACGATCGCGGGGGCAGCCTGCGGGTCACCGGGACGCTCGATGGGATCGTGACCGACTGGCTCGGCATCCACACCGCGCGCTGGCGCATGAGCGACATGCACGGGGCGCTGCTGCCGGTCCCCGACCTGACGGCGAACGTGCGGTTGGAAGACCTCATGTTCCTCGCGGTCCACTGGGATAGCGCCGGCATCCCCCTCCACGTCGGCGACCGCGCGGTGGATCTGCCGGGGCTCTCGCTCGCGGCCGGCGACACGGTCCTGACGCTGAGCGGTCGCGCCACCTGGGACAAAGACCTCTGGCACCTGGAGGCGAGTGCCGCCGAGGTCAAGAGCTCGCAGTTCCACTGGACCGTCGAGCCGCCGCTCACGCTCACGGGCGACCCGCACGGCGTGGGCTTCGACCGCTTGCTCGCGAACGACGGCGCCGCGCACCTGGCGGTCACCGGCCGCTGGGCGGCGCCCGGCGGGTCGTACGACTGGACCGCGCGGGCCAGCGGGCTCGACCTGGGGCGGCTCGGGTTCCCGCACGAGTTGGAGCTCAACGGGCGCGCCGACGCGGAGCTGCGCGTGACGGGGGCCGCCGAGGACGCGCACTGGGACTTCCGCGGCGTGAGCCTCGCCCCCACGAGCCAGGGGCACGCGCTGGATTCGCTCCATTGCGTCGCCAACGGCGGCCGCGGGCGCATCGCGGTGACCGACGGCACCGCCTGGCTCGGCGGGGGGACGCTCAAGCTGACGGGCGAGGTGACCGGCATGACCCCGGCGTGGCCCGAGTCGCTGACCGGTCCGGGTCTGCTCCACTGGATCGCGGCGGCGCCGGGCTGGAACGGGATGGTGCGCGCCTCACGGCTCCCGCTCGACCACTTGGAGCACCTGGTCGCGGCGGCGCGCGACTGGAAGGGGGCGGTGAGCGGGGCACTGGAGATCGGCGGCCGCCCCGGGGACCCCGACGTGACCTGGAACGCCGAGGCCTCGCCCTTGGCCTGGGGCGACTACCGGCTCGACGCCGGCTCGGCCCACGGCCGCTTCCACGGCGGGCGGCTGGAGGTCCCCGAGCTGCGCATGAACCGCGGCGGCGTGGTCTCCACCGTGACCGGCTCGATGGCGCTCGGCCTGGCGGTGGGCCAAAGGCCCGAGCTGCCGGAGGCCCCGATGGACTGGCGGGTCGACCTGCCCAACGGCGACCTGGCGCTGGTGCCGATGTTCGTGCCGCAGATCGGCTCGGCGGCGGGACGCTTCGACCTGACCGCCCGGATCGGCGGCACCGCCCGGCACCCGAGCCTGGCCGGGACCGCGCACATCCGCGACGGCGTGGCGCGGATGGCCGGCCGCGAGGAGGTGGTGGAGGGCGTGCGGGCGGATCTGACGTTGAGTGCCGCCCGCATCACGCTCGACTCGCTGACCGCCCGCCAGCGCACGCGCCGGGGAGCCCCCGGGCGCGTGGCGGCCAAGGGCGTGGTCGACCTGAACGGGCTCGCCCTCAAGGGCTACCGGTTCGACCTGGGACTCACCGGCTTCACCGCCCGCGAGACCGGCAACTACGCGGCCGTCTTCGACGGCGACTTCGTGGTCAGCGACGGCCCGCGCGTGCACGGGGCGACGATGCCGCTGGTGGTCGGCAACGCCGATCTGCGCCAGGCGGTGGTGCTCTTCGATTTCGCCAACCAGAGCCAGGTCGAGCAGGTGGCGGCCGCCACGCAGGGGCTCTACTGGCTCTATCGCATCCAGCTCCACGCCACCGACAAGCTGCACTGGAAGCCCCCGGACGCCGACATCGAGTTGAGCGCCGACCTGAGGCTGGAGCAGACGCCCGACTCGCTCATCATCTACGGCGACATGACCGGCCTGCGGGGCAACTACTACTACCTGAGCAACACCTTCCGGATGGACAAGGTCAACCTCACCTTCGACAACGTGGGCGGGGTGAACCCCCTCCTGGACATCCTCGGCGTCACCCGGGTCAGCAAGAAGGCGTACACGCCGAGCGTGAGCAGCGGCGTCCTCGGGCAGAACGACACGCGGGGGACGGACGACATCACCGTCGCCATCACCGGGCGGGCGAAGGAGCCGGCGATCAGCTTCACGTCCGAGAGCGGCGCGGACCAGTCGGAGGTCCTGCGCGCGCTGACCTACGGGCCGCTACTCGCCCCCGGCGTGGGCGTGGCGGGCGCGGGGGCCGACTTCGCCGACAACTGGGTCACGCGCAACCTCAACCGGCAGCTCTCGGCCGACCTCTCACGGGTCTTCCAGGGCTATCTGAGCGACGTCGAGGTGGCGCGCGAGGGGGGAGGGCTGGTCACCGGCGAGGGGCCGCTCCTGGTCGGGGTCAGGACCCAGTTCACGCCGCAGTTGGGCGTGGTCTACCGCCAGGCCCTGCCGGGCTCCGACCGGCCGGTCACCGACCTCACCAAGACCCCGCTCGAGCGCGACGTGGCCGCGGAGCTCAGGATCAACCGGTTCTTCTACTTCACCAGCGAGTTGACCCAGCGCCGCAACCTCACCAGCACCACCGGGACCGGCACCACCGCTCCCGAGTTCAACGTCAACCTCAAGGCCCGGTGGGAGTACTGAGCCGGCCCCCGAGGGGGGAGGTTCCCCAATCCGGGGCGACTCCCTTAGAATGTGGCGATCCGGGCGTGGCATCGGTGTATCCAAACCGGGGAGCTAAGCCCCGGGCGTCACACGCGCTGGCCGGTCGCGAGGAAAGGATCTTCCGCATGAGCATGTCGAGGCGTCTGGCCTGGTTCGCCCTGGCGTTGGCCGTCTCCTTGGTCGTCCCCGGGCGTGCCGCCGCGCAGTACTTCGGCCAGAACAAGGTCCAGTACCGGCGCTACGACTGGCGCTCGCTCACCTCGGACCACTTCGAGGTCTACTACTACCCGGGGCTCGACAGCCTCGCCCGCCGGACGCTGGACCTGGCCGAGAAGACCAACGCCATGCTGTCGGTCCGGATGGGGCACTCGCTGCGCAAGCGGGTCCCCATCATCATCTACGGCTCCCACAACGACTTCTCCCAGACCAACGTCACCCCCGAGCTGATCGACGCCGGCACCGGCGGGTTCACCGAGGTGCTGCGCAACCGGGTGGTGCTGCCCTTCACCGGGTCCTACGAGGACTTCCGCCACGTCGTGGTGCACGAGCTCACCCACGCCTTCATGTTCGACATGGTGTACGGCGGCTCGGCGGCCTCGCTCATCGCCAGCCAGAGCTTCTTCTCGGTGCCGCTCTGGTTCGCCGAGGGCCTGGCCGAGTACATGTCGCTGGGGATCGAGTCGAACGAGGAGATGTTCGTGCGCGACGGCGTGGTGGATGGCTATCTGCCGCCGCTGTCCTACGCCGGCGGGTACATCGTCTACAAGCAGGGCCAGTCGGCGATCTCGTATCTGGTCCAGCGCCACGGCGAGGACCGGCTGCGCGACGTGTTCCAGCGCATCCGCTCGATGCACTCCTTCGACCGGGCGTTCCAGCGCAGCATGGGCGTGTCGGTGGACAAGTTCGACGAGCAATGGCGCACCTGGGTGCGCAAGACCTACTGGCCGACGGTCACGACCAAGGAGAACCCCGACCAGTTCGCCCGCCGCCTGACCGACCATCGTCGCGACGGGAGCAGCCTCAACACCTCGCCCTCGGTCTCGCCGCAGGGCGATCGCATCGCCTACTTCTCGGACCGCCGGCAGTACACCGACGTCTACGTGATGTCGGCGCTCGACGGCAAGAGCCGGCGCCGCGTGATCCGCGGCGAGCGCAGCGTCAAGTTCGAGAGCATCCCGTCGTTCCGCAGCGCCATCACCTGGTCGCCGGACGGCAGCCAGATCGGCCTCACCGCCAAGTCCGGGGGCCGCGACGTGCTCTACCTGGTCTCGGCGAAGGACGGCCGGGTGGTGAAGCGCATCGATCTCCACCTGGACGCGCTGTTCTTCCCCTCCTGGTCGCCGGGTTCGGACACGCTGGTCGTCGTCGGGGTCAAGGACGGGCGCTCGGACCTGTGGCTGGTGGACGGCAAGACCGGCGCGTCGGCGCGCCTCACCGACGACACCTGGGACGAGAAGGAGCCCGAGTGGACGCCCGACGGCAAGACCATCACGTTCGCCTCGGACCGGCTGGCGCCGGTGGTGCTGCAGCCGCGACGGAGCGAGGACGGGTTCGGCCGCTACGGTCTCTACGACCTCGACGTCGCGACCGGCCGGGTCACCAAGCTGCTCGACACCCACGGGGACGACCACTCGCCGGCGTGGTCGCCGGACGGCCGGCGGCTGGCGTTCATCTCCGACCGCAGCGGGACGCCGAACATCTGCCTCTACGACGTGAGCGACGGCACCATCACCCAGCTCACCGACGTGCTGGGCGGGATCAACAGCCTCTCGTGGTCGCGGGAGAACGATCGGCTGGTGTTCTCGGCCTACGACAAGGAGCCGCTCTCGATCGACGCCGTGCTGGCGCGGCTCAAGCGCCAGGCCCCGCAGGCGGTGCTGACGCTGGATGCCGCGGCGCACGGCCCGGCGCCCGACACGACCCGGGCGCCGCCGAACCAGGGGGCGCTCGCCGCCGCCTGGCCCGAGTCCCTGACCGCGACGGCCGACACGCTGCGCACCGCACCCGCGCGGCAGGAGCCCGTGGTGAGCGCGACCGGGCACGCGGACAGCGCGCGGGTGGCCGACGAGCGCCCGTTCGAGCCGCCGCCATGGAGCGGCGGCCGCTACCACGGGCCCCCGCCGCCCGGGCGCGACACGCTGCCGCCGCTGGCCGACCGCACGCCGCTGGTCGAGCGGGGCGGCCCGTTCGCGCTGCCGGACTCGGTGCTGAGCCAGGAGCCGTCGCGCTACAAGTGGAAGCTCTCCCCGGACTTCGCCGCCGGAGGCTTCTACGCCGCCTCGAGCTTCGGGTTGATCGGCAGCACCCAATTCCTGCTCAGCGACTTCCTGGGTGACCGCAGCCTCTACATCGCCACCGACGTGTTCAGTTCCTCGATCAGCGAGACCAACGGCCTGGTGCTCTACAGCTATCTGCCGCGCCGCTGGGACTTCAGCGCCGGCGTGTTCCACTTCAAGAACTACTACTCCTCGCAGGTGACCACGCTCGGGGATGCGCTCGGCAGCCCGCGGCTGTTCTCCGAGCGGACCTTCGGCGGGCTGTTCACGGCGGCCTACCCGTTCGACAAGTTCCGGCGCATGGAGCTGAGCTTCACGCAGCTGTTCGCGGAGCTCAAGTTCTACGACGAGTTCGGCTTCCTCACCGAGCGCCGGTTCCAGTCGGTGTCGTCGCCGTCGGTGGCGCTGGTCGGCGACAACGCGCTCTACGGCTACTTCGGGCCGGTGAACGGCCACCGCTACAACCTCAGCTACACCCCGTCGGTGGCGCTGACCTCGAACGGGCTCGCCTACCACACCGTGACCGCCGACATCCGCCACTACTGGGACCTGACCCACGGCTACACCTTCGCGGTCCGCGCGCTGGGGGGCGTGAGCACCGGACGGGACCCGCGCACCTTCTTCGTGGGCGGCTACTCCACGCTGCGCGGGTTCAACGACTTCTCGCTCGAGGGCACGCGGGTGGCGATCGGCAACGTGGAGTTCCGGTTCCCGTTCATCCAGCAGCTCGGGCTGGTCGGGCCGGTGCCGCTGGGCGTGTTCAACATGCGCGGGGCGATCTTCGCGGACTTCGGCGCGGTGTGGGATCCGGGCGACCCGATCAAGCTGAGCGTCATGTCGCGCCACGCGCCCGACTCGGCGTTCCGGGGCGGGGCATTCTCCTACGGCACCGGCATCCGCACCTCGGTCTACTTCCTGATCGTCAAGGTGGACGCGGCCTGGAACACCGATTTCCATCGCAGCAGCCCGCCGCACTGGCATTTCAGCATCGGCCCCGAGTTCTGAGTCGATTCGTCGCCACCGCGGACCCAGGCCCCCCGATTGTCGGTCGGGGGGCTTTCGGTTAGATTGCGAAACGTCCCCTCCGTCAGGCCCCGGATGAATCCCGCCGTGGAACCATCGCTCTCCCTCAATCCCGAGCAGCGCGCGGCCGTCGAGCATCGGGGCGGCGCGGTCCTGGTCGTGGCCGGCGCCGGCAGCGGCAAGACCCGGGTCCTGACCGCCCGGGTCGCACATCTGTTGTCGAGCGGCGTGCCGCCCGAGGGTGTGCTGGCCTTCACCTTCACCAACCGCGCCGCGCGCGAGATG
>VBPB01000123.1 GCA_005893365.1 Candidatus Eiseniibacteriota bacterium | reverse complement strand
CGAACACCACGCGCACGGCCTCGCCGATCTGGATCGCGTGCGGGTCGACCTCGTTGATCGCCCCGTCTGCGGACTTCACCAGGTTTCCGATCAGGCGCAGCGACGGGTCCTCGTCGAGCTCGACCGCGATCACGTTGTAGGGCGCGAGCTCGGTGAAGGCCGGCAGCAGCGGCGGATGCGGCACCACGAACGACCAGACGCGCCCCTTCCCCGAGAGCGGCACCCACTCGTTCGCGAGCGACCGGCACTGCGGACACATCGGCCGCGGCGGAATGCGCATGCGGCCGCAGTCCGAGCACTTCTGCACCAGGAGCTCGCCGCGCGCGGTGCCCGCCCAGAACGGCTTGGCGTCCTCGTCTTCGACGTCGGGGAGGATCCAGCTCGTCTCCATCGCTACCTCCGCAGCAGCAACGCGCTGGTCGGAACGCCTTCGCCGCTGGTCACCAGGCAGCTCGCAGCGTCCACCACCTGCGAAGTCGAAGTGCCGCGCATCTGGCGCACGCCCTCGAGCACCAGGTTGAAGCCGTGCACGTACGCCTCGGACATGCCGCCGCCCGACGTGTTGGTCGGCAGTCGGCCGTCGGGCCACTCGAGCGCTCCGCCCTCGGTGAACGCCGCGCCCTCGCCGCGCTTGCACAACCCGTAGCCCTCCAGCGACAGCGGAATCAGCGGGCTGAACGCGTCGTAGATCTGCGCCACGTCGACGTCGGCGGGCTCGAGGTCGCTATTCGCCCACAGGCGCCGCGCCGCGGACCAGGACGGGCCGCGCAGCGGGTCGTCGCAGAAGTAGTTGGTCATCGTCGTGTGTTGAGGGGGCAGTCCCTGCGCGAACGCGTGGATGTAGACCGGGTCCTGGCGCAGGTCGCGCGCGCGCTCGGCCGGAACGATCACGCAGGCCAGAGCGCCGTCGGTCTCCAGGCAATTGTCGAACAGGCACAGCGGCTCGGAGATCCAGCGCGCCGCCATGTACTCCTCGCGCGAGAGCTTGCGGTCGCGCATCATGGCGTTCGGGTTGCGGTTGGCGTGCTTGCGGAACGCGAGCGCGACGTTGGCCAGGTGGTCGCGCGTGGCGCCGTACTCGTGCATGTATCGGCGCGTGAGCAGCGCGATCTCGTCGACCGGGCGCACCAGGCCGAACGGCCGCGTCCACTGGAACTGGCCGCCCATGCGCTGGGCCGCCTGCATCCAGACCCGGCTCGCCTTGGCGGCGCGCTTGCGCGCGCGCCAGGCTACGGCGACCTCGCACTGCCCGGTCGCGACCGCCATCGCCGCATGGCCNAGGTGATGTCGCCCAGGCCCACGCTGCGCGCGAGCTCGACCTCGCGGCTGTTCTCCATCGAGAACATCGCGGGGTCGTCGACCTCGGAGGGCCGCAGTCCGGCATCGTCGATCGCCGTCGAGATGGCCTGGCAGGCGAGCGATAGCTCGCTGTCCTCGATGCCCTTGCCGAACCGGGTCTGGCCGATGCCCACGATCGCCGTCTTGTCCTGGATCAGATCCGCCATGCTCGTCCTCGGGCAGTGAGAGGCGGATTCTCGCCGCAACCGGCACGCCTGGCAAACGCGCTGGTGCGCCGGCGGTGTTCGATGCCGAGTCCGCCTCGGTGCTGTGCACTTGCTCAGCGATTAGATCGGTGTCATCGTGCGCGGCGTCGATTCCCGACGGCGCGCCGAATCGCGCACGAGATGGAGGGCGTCTCCGATGGGGCTGTTGGAAGGCAAGGTTGCGGTGATCACGGGTGCGGGCTCCGGCATGGGCAGGGCGTCGTGCAAGGTGTTCGTGCGGGAAGGCGCCAAGGTCGTAGCGGCGGACATCAGCGGCGGCGAGAAGGACACCGCGGCCGCGCTCGGCGCGAGCGTCCTGCCGGTGCACTGCGACGTCACCCAGGAAGCCGAGGTCGAGGCCGTGATGAGAGCCGCCGTCGAGCAGTTCGGCCGCGTCGATGCCGTGCTCAACGTGGCCGGCATCGCGGGCGCAGCGATGCTCCTCGACGTGACCACCGAGCACTACGACAGGTTCATGGAAGTCGACCTGCGCGGCGTGTTCCTCGGCACGAAGCACGGGATCCGGGCGATGCTCGCGGGGGGCCACGGCGGCGCGATCGTGAACTGGTCGTCGCTCGCGGGTCTGGGTGCTGCGATCGCCACGAGCGTGTACTCGGCCGCGAAGGCGGGCGTGATCTCCTTCACCAAGGCCGCAGCCGTCGAGTACGGCGGCCGTGGGATCCGCGCCAACTGCCTCTGCCCGGGCTTCATCCACACCGAGATGAGCGCCGGCGGCGAGAAGCTCATGCCCGGAATCCTCGAGAAGGCGGCGCTGGGCCGCGGTGGCCAGCCCGAAGAGGTCGCGGAGGTCGGCGCCTTCCTGGCGTCGGACCGCGCGTCCTACGTCAGCGGTGCCATCATCCCCGTCGACGGCGGGTGGGCCGCGAAGCTCGCCTGAGCCGTGAAGCCGGCGCCGTTCGAATATCACGCGCCTAATACGGTCGCCGACGCCGCGAACCTGCTCGCCGAGCTGGGCGACGGCGCGAAGGTGCTGTCCGGCGGTCAGAGCCTCGTCCCGATGCTGGCGCTGCGCCTGGCGGTCTTCGAGCATCTCGTCGACATCGGGCGGATCGCGGAGCTCTCGGGCATCGAGCGCCGCAATGGCGCGCTGTGGATCGGCGCTGGCACCACCCAGGCGACCGTCGAGGCCAGCGCGCTGGTGGCGTCCGAGGTGCCGTTGCTCGCCGTGGCGACGCCGCTGATCGGACACTTCCAGATCCGGAGCCGCGGCACGCTCGGAGGATCGATCGCCCACGCCGATCCGGCCGCCGAGTACCCTGCCGTCGCACTCGCGCTCGACGCGACCATGGAGGTCGTCTCGCCGAGGGGTCGCCGCACGATCGAGGCGCGCGACTTCTTCGCGGGTCTCTGGAGCACGAGCATGGAGCCCGACGAGCTGCTCGTCGGCGTATCGTTCCCGATCTGGGGTGGGCGCAGCGGCTTCGCCGTCGAGGAGTTCGCCCGCCGGCACGGCGACTTCGCGATCGCCGGTGCCGCGATCGGCATCGAGCTCGACGCCGTCGATCGGATCCGGCGCTGCACCCTCGGTCTGATCGGCCTCGGGTCGACGCCCGAGCGCGCGAGGACGGTCGAGGCCGAGCTCGCGGGTCGCCCGGTCACGGACGTCGAGCCGGACGAGGTCGGGCGTCTCGTGATGGCGGCGCTCCCGTCGGTCCCCAGCGATCTGCACGGCTCGGCCGCGTACCGAAAGAGAGTGGGCGCCGCGATGGTGGCGCGTGCGTGGACCACGGCTGCCGCGGAGGCGCGCCATGGGTGAGGTGTCGGTGAAGCTGACCGTCAACGGCCAGCCGCGAGCTGCGACCGTCGAGCCGCGCGTGACTCTCGCTGACTTCCTGCGCGAGCAGCTGCAGCTCACCGGCACGCACCTCGGCTGTGAGCACGGCGTCTGCGGGGCCTGCACGGTTCTCGTCGACGGAGCTGCCGTGCGGTCGTGTCTCATGTTCGCCGTCCAAGCCGACGGCGCCGAGGTGACGACGATCGAAGGCATCGGCTCTCCCGACGGCGGGCTCTCCGCGGTGCAGTCGGCGTTCCGCGACTGCCACGGGTTGCAGTGCGGCTTCTGTACACCGGGCTTCGTCGTGTCGGTGACCGCATTCCTGCGCGACCACCCGAACCCGACCGACCCGGAGATCCGCGAGGCCCTGTCGGGCAACCTCTGCCGCTGCACCGGCTATCAGGGCATCGTGAACGCGGTGCAGCAGGCCGCCGGCGCCGCTCGCCGCGGGGAGCTCCGATGACCGAGCGGGCCGCCGACGGCGGTGCCCGTTATGCGGGTGCCCGTGTCCACCGCGTCGAGGACGACCGTCTGCTCACGGGCCGCGGCACCTTCGTCGACGATGTCTCGCTGCCCGGGATGCTGCACGCGTGCTTCGTTCGCAGCCCGATCGCCCGGGCGGCGATCCAGCGGATCGACACGTCGGCGGCACTGGCCCTGCCCGGGGTCCGCTTCGTGTTCACCGCCGCCGACTTGAACCCCGGCGTTCGCGAGCAGTGGCATACGACGATCGGGAAGGAGATGCCGGAGACGCCACGCCCGCCGCTGGCCGAGGGCGAGGTCCGTTTCGTCGGTGACCCGGTCGCGCTGGTGGTGGCCGAGAGCCGCTACCTCGCCGAGGATGCGGCCGAGCTGGTCGAGGTGGACTACGAGCCGCTCCCGGCCGTCGTCGACTACACCGAGGCCGAGCACGCGAAAGCGCTCGTCCACGAGAGCCACGGCTCCAACGTCATCGCCCAACTAACGACCGTGCCGGCTTCGGCCTTCGACGAGGTGTTCGCCTCCGCCGCTCACGTCGCGAGCGAGACGATCTACCAGCAGGCCTACGCCCCCGTTCCGATCGAAGGGCGCGGCCTCGTGGTCGACTACTCGTCCGTGACGGGGGACCTGACGATCCACGCATCCACGCAGACGCCTCATGAGGTGCGCCTGTTCTGCTCCCGCCTGCTCGGGATGCCCGAAGAGCGTGTGCGCGTCGTGACGCGCGATACGGGCGGTGGGTTCGGGCAGAAGGTCATGGTCCAGCGCGACGAGATGTGCCTGATGCTCGCCGGGCCCGTGGTCGGCGCACCTTTGAAGTGGGTCGAGGATCGCCGCGAGAACCTGCTCGCGGCCGGAAAGTCCCGCCAGGAACATGCGGCCGTCAAGATGGCGTTCGACGCCGACGGCGCGATCCAGGCCGCTTACATCGACTTCGTCCAGGACTGCGGGGCCTATCCCACCCCGTGGCCCCTGTTTCCCGCCGCCGCCGTCGGAACTTTCTTCCCGGGACCCTACCGGGTGCCCCGCGGCGGCTTCGCCGTCAAGACCCTCTACACGAACACCGTCGGGCGGGCGCCGTACCGCGGTCCGTGGCAGTTCGAGTCGCTGGCGCGCGAGGTGCTGCTGGACATCGCGGCGCGCCAGATGCACGTGGACCCCGCCGAGCTCCGCCGGCGCAACCTGCTGCGCCGAGACGAGCTTCCGTACAAGAATCCCAACGGCATGAACTACGACAACATCTCCCCGCTCGAGACCTTCGAGCAGGCGCTGGCGATGCTCGACTACGCGAAGTTCCGCGCCGAGCAGGCCGAGGCGCGCAGCGCGGGTCGCTACCTGGGCGTGGGCCTGGCCAACTACGTCGAGGCGTCGACGCCCGGGTACGGTGTCTACGGCACGGAACCCGCGACGATCCGCATCGCGCCAACGGGCCGGATCACGGTCTACGTCGCCGGCGGTTCCAGCGGAAACAGCATCGAGACCACGGTCGTCCAGCTCACGGCCGATGCGCTCGGCGCGAAGATCGAGGACGTCGACACGGTCCAGGGCGACACCGCGGTCACCGGCTTCGGCGCGGGCACGGCCGGCAGCCGGAGTGGCTCGATGACCGCGGGCGCGGTGCGGGAGACGGCAGCCGTGCTGCGCGAACGCATCCTCGCGATCGCCGCCCACGAGTTGGGAGTGGCGATCGAGGACATCGAGCTCGCCGACAGCCGCGCGAGCGTGCGCGCAAAACCAGCCGTCGGCGTCTCGTTCAAAGATCTCGCCGCGCTGGCCGACGCCCCGGCCGGGCTCGAGGCGAGTGCCCGCTACACCGCCAACTCGCCTTCCATCTGGGTGAACGCCACGCACGTGTGTACGTGCGAGGTCGACGTGGCCACCGGCCGGGTGCAGCTCCTGCGCTACATCGTGAGCGAGGACTGCGGCCCGATGATCAACCCGAACGTCGTCGAGGGCCAGATCGCGGGCGGCACCGTTCAAGGCATCGGCGGCGTGCTATTCGAGCACCTCGCGTACGACGACGACGGAAACCCCGTCGCGACGACTTTCATGGACTATCTGCTACCCACCGCGGCCGAGGTGCCCGCGATCGAATTCGGGCACATCGAGACGCCCAGCCCCGGCCCGGGCGGCTACAAGGGAGTGGGCGAGGGCGGCGCGATCGGTGCCCCGCCGGCCGTCGTCAACGCGGTCGCCGACGCGCTCTCGCCGTTCGGGGTCAAGATCACCCGGCTGCCGCTCGGCCCGTCGCAGATCGTGGCGCTCCTCGACCGCTGAGCACTCACGAGGAGCTCGCCCCGTGGAGTTGACGAACGAGTTCTCGGTGAGCGCCCCGGTCGAGGAAACCTGGGCAGTGCTGACCGACCTCGTGCGCATAGCACCGTGTCTGCCCGGCTTCGAGCTCCAGGAGGTCGATGGCGACGAGTATCGCGGCTTGGTCAAAGTGAAGGTCGGCCCGATGACCGCCCAGTACAAGGGCGTGGCGTCGTTCCAGGAGCGCGACGAGGCCAACCACCGCGCCGTCGTCCGCGCCGAGGGACGGGATACCCGGGGCCAGGGCAACGCCTCGGCCACCGTCACCGCGACGCTCGCACCCGAGGGCGGCGGCACGCACGTCACCCTGCACACCGATCTGAAGATCACCGGGAAGGTGGCCCAGTTCGGCCGAGGCGTGCTGGCCGACGTGAGCAGCAAGCTGCTCGGCCAGTTCGTGCAGGCGCTCGAGGCCGACGTGCTGAAAGGCGCAGCGACCGGCACCCCGGCGACCGAGGCAGCGGAGCTCGACGTGCCGCGCCGCATCGACTCGCCATCGAGCGAGCCGGTCGACCTGCTCGCCACCGCGGGCGCGTCCGTGATCAAGCGCGCCGGCCCGCTCGTTGCCGTATTCGTCGTCGCGCTCTGGCTCCTGGACCGGTGCTAGAGGCGCATCGGCACCTTCGAGTATCCCCGGACGTTGTTGTTGTGCGCCCACTCCAGGTTGTCCTCGTCCACCTCGTAGTCGGGAAAGCGAGCGAGGATCTCCTCGAACGCCACCCGGCACTCCTGCCGCGCCAGCGACTTCCCGAGGCAGAGGTGGTGGCCCTGGCCGAAGTGCACCGTGCGGTCGAGCTTGCGGTGGATCTCGAAGCGGTCGGGGTCGGGGAACTGGCGCTCGTCGCGGTGGGCGGCGCCCGTGATCATCACCACGCGCACGTCTGCGGGGATCGTGACGCCGTGACGCGTCCACGGTCGCATGCTCCAGCGACCCTGTACCTGGGACGGCGGGTCGTAGCGCAGCATCTCCTCGACGGCGTTCTCCATGAGGTTGCGGGACGTCTTCACGAGCTCTGCGCGCTGATCGGGGTGGCGCCACAGCGTCACGGCGCTGTTGCAGATCAGGCGCGCCGTGGTCTCGTGGCCGGCGTTGCCGAGCAGGAGGCAGAAGCCGAGCAGCTCGGCGAAGTCGAGCCTCGTGAGCTCGCCGTCGTCGCGGCGGAACTCGGCGGCGATCAGGTCGCTCAGGAGGTCGTCGCTGGGATGCGCCTGGCGGTCCTTGATGAACTCTACATAGTAGGCGGAGACCTCGGCCTGGGCCTGCCGCGCGGCGGCGGGAACCTCGAGCCCGCCCTCTCGGTGCATGCCGGCGTTGGTGAGGCGGCGGATCCGATCGCGGTCTTCGGTCGGAACGCCCAGCATCGTGCTGATCACGTCCATCGGCATCGACGAGCCGAGCCGCTCGAACAGATCGATCTGGTCACCGGGCTCGAGCCCGGCGAGGCGGTCGCGGGTGATCTGGCGAACCGTGGGCTCGAGCTCCGCCACCCGGCGCGGGGTGAAGACCTTGCTCACCAGCTGGCGCACCCGGGTGTGTTGGGGCGGATCCATGATGATCATCATCGGAAGCAGCGTGAGCCCCTTCTCGATCGCCGGACCCTGGGAGGAGCTGAACGTCTCGTGGTCGAGGTGGGCGTCCCAGACGTCCTCGAAGCGCGAGAGCGCCCAGAAGCCGAGCTTCTCGTTGTGATAGACCGGCGCCTCCTCGCGGAGTCGCGCGTAGATCGGATAGGGATCGATCTGGGTTTCCCAGTCGGTCGGGTCGTAGTAGAGCATCTCGGACCTCGTTCGGCGCCGCCTGACTGCGCAGCGGCGCAATCAACCGGTCAGCTGATCATTCATCGTGGAGCGCTCGATCATCCCATAGCTGGTCATGCCATCCCAGGTGTAGCGGGCTCCGCCCTGTTGGAGATTGAAGTCCTTGGTGGTCCCATCACCGGTGCCCAGGATCTTGAACGTGCTGAGAGTCGAGCGGCCGCCGATCCGCGTGACGCCGAGCTCGGATTCGAGCTCGACCGAAACGTCGTCGCCCTCCGCGACGAGCCGGCGCAGCCAGGGAATTTCGACCGCGCGCGCGGGGTACATCTTCCCGTCCTGGAAGATGTGCCCCTCGTTGTAGGGTTC
>VBPB01000131.1:4012-12117 GCA_005893365.1 Candidatus Eiseniibacteriota bacterium | reverse complement strand
GAGGCGCGCGGTCGCTTGATCTCGCTCCTGCTCGAAGGCGGGTGGCAATGGGCCCAGGACCACGCTCTCGGCCTCGAGCAGCCCCAGCGCGAGCGCGCCGCGCAGGGCGTCCTCGATGGTGAGACTGAAGCCCTGCGTACGGGCCTGGAGCGACATGTCCACGACCCCCGCTCCCGCCCGAGGGCGGGACGTCAGCACAACGGCACTAAGGTGGGCGGCGGGAAATCCCTTTCCGACCCAACGGAACGGACGACACAAAGGTCGTCCTACGGTTGCGGCCAAACTTCATGTCATCGCCGCCCACCGGCACCATCCCGGGGCGCGCCACTCAAGGGCGCAGCCTGCCGGTGCGGTGCCCTCGCCAGCGTCCCGTCGATCACGCCCGCAGCGAGCGGAAAGTCACCGGGGCGGAACATAGCCGGAAGTGCCTCGGGTGCCAAATGGGATTTCGAGAAATCTCGCGCGCGGCGAATCGTCGCGGAGAATTCGCTTGACCCTTAGCGTCGCGCGAGTTTGACGAGGCGCGACACGCGACGTCGCGCGCGGGCGCGGCGTTACGGAGAGACCACGGCGCGACGACGTCCTGCGGCGGAGCGGTGAGAGCGCTCGGCGCGCGGCGTCACGCCGGCGGCACCGCCTCGGCGGTCTCGTGCGGCGGCAGCTTGCGCTCGACCGACACGACCCGCACGTGGCGGTGATCGCCGCCCACGTCGAGATCCAGCTCGTCGCCGATGACCTTGCCCATCAAGGCGCGCGCCACCGGCGTCTGGAACGAGATGACGTGATCGCCGTGGTGGTGTTCCCCCTCGCCGAGGATCCAGTAGGTGGTCATCTCCTGCTCGCTCTCGAGCACCACCTCGGTCCCGAGCCCCACGACGCCGTCCTTGAGCTCGGCTTCCTCCACGAATCGCGCCCGCGTCAGGCGCAGCTGGAGCGAGGCCACCTGCTTGCTCACGGTCGCCTGCTTGAGCTTGGCGGAGTGGTACTCGGCGTTCTCCTTGAGGTCGCCCAGCTCGCGCGCCTTCTGGATGGTAGCCGGGATGGTGGTGCGCAGCTCGCGTTCCAGGCGCTCCAGCTCCTTCTTGAGCCGGTCCCAGGTGGCCTTGGTCATCACCGGGATATCGACGTTGGCCTGCTTGCCGACCTGCTCGAACATGCGCTCGGCCTTCTTCTGCCGCGTCGCGCGCACCGCCGCGACCGCCTCCTGCAGCCCGAGGCGGGACGCCACCTCGAGGGCCGGGAACAGGAAGCGGTCGCTCGAGCGCCACTGGCGCAGCAGCACGCCGATGCGCAGCGCGTCGTTCTCCGAGCACGGGACGTTCGCGAGCAGGCGGTCGAACGGTCCGGCCGGCTCGAACCAGCCGAGCACCTTCTCGGCCAGCGACGGCTTGGGGCGCTCCTCGATCAGCGCGCACGCGGCCCACAGCAGGCGCCAGCCGTCGGCCGGGGGCTTGGGCTGGTGCAGCTCCTCCTCCAGCAGCCGGAGGGCCGCGGCCGGGTAGCGCGGCGCGTGCTCCACCAGCGTCTGGCGCAGGGCCGCGCGGCCGGCGTCGTCGAGCAGCTCGCGGAACCGGGCCGCCGCCTCGCGCACCGCCGAGAAGCGCGAGTCGAGCGCCGAGAGGATGGCGTCCGCTTCCACGCCGACCGCGTGGGAGACCTCGAGCAGCGCCACCTGCTCCTCCTCGCCGCTCAGGTCCGAGATCGAGAGGCCACCCTCCCAGAGTTCCTTGAGCACCGCCGTCCACTCCGCCTGGCGCAGCGGGAACCAGCGTCCGAAGTAGAGCCCGGCGCGCGCGCGATCCCCGAGGGTGCCCTCGGGATCGAGCAGGGCGCGCTCGATGAAGCGCCCGAAGCGTCCGGCCAGCGCCTCTTCGGCCTGCGGGTGCTGGGCGAGGAACTTGCGCAGCGTGGCGAGGTTGCTCTTCACCGCCTTGCGCGGCTCGATGGCCGGCAGCGGCACCTCGGCGGCCGGGGCGTCGGCGGTGACGGCCACCGCCAGACGGTAGTGCTGCTCGAACGCCCGGCCGTGGTCGATGCGCGGGTCCTTGACCGCCGCGGCGCGCGCGCGCCGGAAGAACGCGGTCCACTCGGGCCCCGGCACCAGGGCGTGCCCGACCAGGAAGAGCTTGAGCTGGGCCGCGTCGGCCGCCCCGCCCAGGGTGCGCAGCGCGCGCACCAGGATCTCGCCCGGCTCATCCGCCCGCAGCCGCGCCAGCTCGGCCGGGGCGGTGAGGCGGAGCAGGCGCAGGTCGTCCTCGGCCAGCGGCGTCAGCGTGCGGCGCGCCGCCGCGTACGGCATCTTGTGGCCCGGCGACTTGGCGAAGTCGATGCGCACCGTCTCGCCGTCGTTCCCGACCACGCGGCCGGGGCCGAACGAGCCGTGCAGCACCGCGCGCCCCGGCGGCAGGGCCGCGACCGTGTCGAAGCGCTCGAGCGCCACCGGCAACGGCACCGCGCGATCCTCGAGGCCCGCGCCGGCGATCACCGCGGCCCCCTCGGGGAGGACCCGCACCGGCCCCTGCCGCAGCGATTCGACCAGGGCCGCGCGGAACGGCTCGGCCGCCCCGCTCCCGGCCGTCTCGGCCACCTGCGCCACCACCGCCCGCAGCGCCTTCTCGCACTCGCCCGCCTGGCCCGCGGCCCGGATGGGCGCGAAGGCGATCTCGAGCAGCTGGCGGCACTCCGCCAGCGCCCCCTGCTGGGCGACCAGCGGCAGCGTCTCGACCAGGCGCACCAGACAATCGGGCTCGGCGTGCTCGACGAACTCGAGCGCGGCCTCCTCGAGGCCGGCGTAGCGCTGCTCGGCCGCGAAGCGCGGCAGCAGCTCGGTGAGCAATCCGCGCCGGCGGTCGCCCTCGCCGGCCTCGCCCAGCCGCACGGTGAGGAGCAGCCCCAGCTCCAGGTCCTCGGGCATGATCTCCCAGGCCCGCTCGAGCGCGTGGAGCCGCGCCGGGTCGCGCTTGAGCCCCTCGTGCGCGCGCACCAGCAGGCGGGCGGCCGCATGGCTCTCCTCCAGCTCGAGCGCGCGATCGGCCAGGGCCGCGAGCGGCTCCCAGGCCTTGGCCGCCACGAGCTTCTCGCCCAGGCCGAGCAGCGTCTGGTGGCCGCGCTCGATCTCGCCGTTGAGCGCGCAGGCCACGGCGAGCAGGTACTCGACCGCCCAACTGGCGCCGGCCTGGCGCAGGCGGGCAGCGCATTCGTCGCGGACGAAGACCAGATCGCCGTCGCCGCGTGCGTCCTGCGCGAGCGTCTCGAGACGCTCCCGGCTCTCGGGCTTGAGGTCGGCCGCCTCGTCTCCTCGCAGGATGGCCGGCAGGGTGCCGCGAACGGTCATGCGCCCTCGGTGACGGTGGAAGCAGGCTGCGTGAAAGGGCAGACACTATGCCCCAGCCCCAAGCGTCGTGGCAAGCCGTTGCCGCGAACTGTACGAGTGGCGTGGGGATACGCCGCCTTGGCCCGCGAGGTCCTTGCCCCCCCACGGCCCGGGACCTATCCTGCCGCCCGTGAAGATCTACACGCGCACCGGAGACGACGGCACCACCGGACTGCTGGGGCCGGGGCGCGTGCTCAAGTCGGACGCGCGCGTCGAGGCCTACGGGAGCGTCGACGAGCTCAACGCCATGCTGGGCGTGGTGCGGGCCCTCGACACCGCCTCGTGGCTGGCCGATCACCTGGTCGGCATCCAGAGCATGCTGTTCTCGGTGGGCGCCGAGCTGGCCGCGACCGCACCCGAGCCCCTGGCCAAGCTCGACCGGGTCGGCGACGCCGAGGTGGCGAAGCTCGAAGCCTTGATCGACCGGCTCGAGGCCGAGCTGCCGGCCCTCACCAGCTTCATCCTGCCGGGCGGCAGCGTCCTGTCGGCCCAGCTCCATCTGGCGCGCACCGTCTGCCGCCGCGCCGAGCGGCGGGTGGTCGCCCTGTCCGCGTCGGCCCCCGTGGCCCCCACGCTGGTGCGCTACCTCAACCGCCTCGCCGACCTGCTGTTCGTCATGGCACGGCGCTGTGACCGGCGCGCGGGGGTCGCCGAGGTCGAGTGGCGGCCGCGCGGGACCAGCACCTGACATTTCGGGCGGTCGCCAGGCGGGGGCGGGCCGGTCGAAAGAGGGGTGGTTGCGTGCTGGACTTTCGACCGACCCTCGCCGATAATCCGGCTGCACCTTCCAACGAGGAGGACGCACGCGCCGGATGGCGATGACATCCGCATCCGGCTGCCGCGCTCCTCGCGAGTGGCTCCCCGCTCCCGATTCACCCTCGCCGTGCGCGCGCCGGCGATCGCGTACGGGGGCGGCAACACGCGGGCGGTCCCTGGTTCCATTCGTTCGACCGAGGTGGGAAGCACGTCCACCGTTCCCGCATCCACGGGCAGCTTCGGAGGGCCGGCCGTTCGCAGGAAGGCTGGGCGCAGTCCGTCGGGCCGGGTGACCGGAGTCCGCGCGCAGGCGCGACCTCCGCCACCTCGCCAGCTCACCTTCGAACCCGCGCGTCGAAGCCGGCGCGCAGCATCCCCACCATCACCGGCTGCCCGTGTGGCCGCCGGCCAAGGATGATCGATGAGACAACGCCGTCGCCGTCCGCGAGGTCCCCGCCCACCGCAGCAACCGCAGTCCGAGGGCGGCATCCCGCCCTCCGGCACGTCCGTCCAGTCCGGCCCGCCGCGTCAGGGCCGCCGCCGCCGCCGTCGCGGCGGCAACCGTCCGCCCAGCAACCAGACGCCGCCACCGTACGCGAACAGCGTCGGGGTCGACGGCGGGGGCCCGCGGATGATGCAGGGACCGCCGCGCCAGCGGCGCCGCACCCGCGGCACCGGCGAGCCCGGGCGCCGGCACGGACTCGAGCTGCTGCGCGACATGCAGCAGATCGGCGCCGCGCTCGACCCGACCGAACGGCTGGTCCTCGAGGTGCTGCCCGGCCAGGGCGATCCCCCGTACAGCGACCGCATCACCGGGCGCGCCATCGATCTGATCGCGCCGATCGGCCGCGGCCAGCGCTGCCTTATCGTCTCGCCGCCCAAGGCCGGCAAGACCCGCATCCTCCAGATCATCGCCGCCGCCGTGCGGCACAACCATCCCGACGTCGGCGTCTACGCGCTGCTGGTGGACGAGCGGCCCGAGGAGGTCACCGACTTCCGCCGCAACACCCCCGCCGAGGTGATCGCCGCCTCGAGCGACATGAGTGTGGCGGAGCACATCGAGACCGCCGAGCGGGCGATGGAGACCGTCGCCGCGCAGGTGCTCGAGGGCAAGGACGTCGTGCTGCTGCTGGATTCGATCACGCGGCTCGCGCGCGCCTACAACGCGGGCTTCGAGGGCAGCGGGCGCACCATGTCGGGCGGCCTCGACTCCACCGCCATGCAGTCGCCGCGGCAGATCTTCGGTGCCGCGCGCAAGATCGAGGACGGCGGCTCGCTCACCATCATCGGCACCGCCCTGGTCGACACCGGGTCGCGCATGGACCAGGTCATCTTCGAGGAGTTCAAGGGCACCGGGAACAGCGAGATCTTCCTGTCGCGCGAGCTGGCCGAGAAGCGCATCTACCCGGCCATCGACATCGCCAAGAGCGGCACGCGCAAGGAGGAGAAGCTCTATCCGCCCGACGTCGTGCAGCGCATGCACCTGCTGCGCCGCGGGCTCGCCGGCCTGCACCCGATCGAGGCGATGACCAAGCTCCTGGAGCTGCTGACCAAGCTCAAGACCAACAAGGAGATCTTCGACCTGCTCAAGTCGTAGGGCGGCGGGAGCCGGCCCCGGACGCGCGTGGCGGCACTCCCGCGATCACACCCGCTCGACGAACTCCCCGGTGCGGGTGTCGATCTTCACGCGGTTGCCGGTCTCGATGTAGGGCGGCACCTTGATCTCGTAGCCGGTCTCGAGGATCGCGGGCTTCGAGGTGTTCTGGACCGCCGCCCCCTTGATGTTGGGCGTGGTCTCGGTGACGTTGAGCTCCACGAACATCGGCACCTCGATGCCCACCACGCGTCCCTCGAAGTAGTCGGCGCTGATGGTCATCCCCTCGGTCAGGTAGTTCACCGCGTCCCCCAGCACGTCCGCGGGCAGGTCGATCATCTCGTAGCTCTCGGTGTTCATGAAGTGGTAGCTGGTCGCGGCGCGGTAGCTGAACTGGAGCGAGTGCTGCTCCATGTTCGCTCGCTCGACCTTGTCCTCGGACCGGAACCGGTGCTCGGCGTTGGAGCCGGTCTCGATGTTGACCAGCCGCGTCTGGACCATGCCGCGCCAGTTGCCCGGCGTCACGTGCAGCACGTTGGTGACGCGGTGCGGCTTGCCGTTGTGCATGATGATATTGCCCACTTTGAGCTGGGTGGCGGCGATCACGATCGACTCCTGCGGTGAGGGTGGTTCCGTCGGGCGCCTGGCGCGGGCGGGCCCCGATGCGCGGCGGCCGAACATTGTGCCCGAACCGGGCGGGAGCGCGCAACCGGCGCGCGCCACACCCGCAGGGGCCGCTGCGCCGAGGCCGGCGTCGCGGTGCGCCTACACCACCTCGAGCGCCGGCGCCTGGGGGATCGCGCCGGCGGCGACCGCGCGGCGGTAGAGCAGGTCGAGCGCCTTGCGGCCGGTCTCGCCCATGTCGAGCGTCAGCTCGTTCACGTACATGTGGACGAAGCGCTTGCCCTGCGGCACGTCGAGGCCGCGCCCGAAGCGCAGCGCGTAGCGGATCGCCTCCTCCTCGTGGCGCATGGCGTCCTCGATGCTGGCGCGGAAGCCGGCGCTCACGCCGCGCATGAGCGCGGGGCCCAAGTCGCGCCGCACCACGTCCAGCCCGAGCGGCACCGGCAGGCCGTCGCGCTGCTGCCACAGCTCGCCGAAGTCGAGGACCTTGGTCAGCCCCTCGGCCTGATAGGTGAGCTGGCTCTCGTGGATGATGACGCCGGCCTCCACCTCGCCCGCGAGCACCGCCGCCGGGATGCGGTCGAACATCACCTCGACCGGGATGCACGCCGGGCACTCGCAGCGCAGCAGCAGTGCCGCGGTGGTGAGCGGGCCGGGGATCGCGACCCTGGCTCCGCGCAACGACGCGAGCGTGCGCGACCCGCGCGCGACCAGCACCGGCCCGTAGCCCATCCCCATCGACGCGCCGCAGGCGAGCACCGCGTAGCGGTCGGCGAGGAACGCGTAGGCGTGCGCCGAGACCGCGGTGATCTCGAGATCCGCCCGCTCCAGCGCGCGGCGGTTCAGGCTCTGGATGTCCTCGAGCACGTGCTCGACGCGGCAGCCCTCGATCACGGCCTCGCTCCGCGTCGGGGCTGTGGCCGAAGCGGAGCGTGCGGGTGGCCTGGGTGGGCGCGGTCATGCAGATGGCCTCGTGCGGAAGGTGGCGGGTGGCGTGAGGGCAGCATAGCCGGTTCCGGCACGGCGCGCCGCCCGCGGCGCTCGTGCCGCGGCTTGTCCTGCGGGCCCCGGACGCCCTACGGTCGGACCCACCATCAAGGATCCCGAAGGCCCCCGAGGACCCGACGATGACCCGAGGACGGCTCGAAGCGTTCAGCGACGGCGTGATCGCCATCATCATCACCATCATGGTGCTCGAGCTCAAGGTGCCGAGCGGCAGCGACCTCGACGCGCTGATCCCGGTGCTCCCCCGCTTCGGCGGCTACGCGCTGAGCTTCATCATGTTGGGCATCTATTGGAGCAACCACCATCACCTGCTGCACACCGCCAAGCACGTGGACGGCCGGGTGCTGTGGGCGAACCTGCACCTGCTCTTCTGGCTCTCGCTGATCCCGGTGGCGATGGCCTGGGCGGGCGACACGCACTTCGCGGCCTGGCCGGTGGCGGCCTGGGGCGTGGTCCAGCTCATGGCCGGGACCGCCTACTTCATCCTGGTGCGCTCGCTGCTGGCGCTGCACGGGCGCGACTCGGTCCTGGCGGCGGCCATCGGCCGGGACTTCAAGGGCATCATCTCGGTGGTGCTCTACCTGATCGGCATCCTGCTCACGCTGATCGGGCCGCTTCCGGCGATCGCGATCTACGTGCTGGTCGCGGTCATCTGGCTGGTCCCGGACCGCCGCATCGAGCGCACGCTCGACCGGTGAGGACAGGGGGCGCCCGGCCCGCGGGCCGTTCCGGCACCGTCGCCCGCGCCCGCCC
>VBPB01000131.1:0-3998 GCA_005893365.1 Candidatus Eiseniibacteriota bacterium | reverse complement strand
TCGTGCCCCGGATGCCGGGGCTTGGGCTCGAACCATCGCCACTGCCCGGGAGGTCCCCGATGCGTCCCGCCTCGATCCGAACCGCCCTTGGCCGCTGCGCCCGTCTTGGGGCGCGGCTGGTGGGTACCGCGCCGCTGCTCGCCCTGCTCGCCGCCGGTCCGACCCTGGGGGCGAATCTGGAGAAGCAAGGGCAGTGGATGATCACCGGCGACGGTGAGACCGGCGAGGTCGATCTCACCCTCGCCGAGGGCCAGGCGAGGAACTGGTCCCACTGGCACGAACACTCGCTGCCGCTCGACCGCCTCAAGGGCCTGACGGCCGAGCAGCTGCGCGGCCCCGCCGGCCAGGTCCACTTCGAGGTGCAGCACGATGCCGGCACGTTCGTCTGCGAGGGAACGGCGGGGCGCGGGCGCGGCGCGGGCCTGTTCGAGCTCCAGCTGGCCCCGGGCTTCGCGGCCGAACTGGACCGCCGCGGCGTCGGGCGCCCCACCGAGGACCAGGAGATCCGCCTCGCCTTCGCGGACGTCGGCTTGGCATTGCTGGACGAGCTCAAGGCCGAGCGCTATCCGACTCCGGCCATCGACCAGCTCGTGACCATGGGCGACCACGGCGTCGACCTCGACTACGTGCGCGGCCTGGCCGGATTCGGCTACCGGCTCGGCTCGCTCGAAGCCCTGGTGCGCCTGCGCGACCACGGCGTCGACCCGGGATTCATCGGCGGCCTGAGCGAGGCGGGCTACCGGGGGCTCACGCTCCAGGAGCTGCTCACCGCCCGCGACCACGGGGTCGACCCCCGCTACGTCGCCCAGCTGGCGGACCTGGGCCACCGCGACCTGCCGATGAGCCAACTCATCATGCTGCGCGACCACGGCGTGGACCCGGCCTACATCCGCGGCATGGCCACGCTGGGCATGAGCGACGTATCGCTCCAAGCGCTGCTGCGCTCGCGCGATCACGGCGTCGACCCCAAGTACATCGCCGACATGGCGTCCGCCGGCTATCGCGACCTGGGGATCGAGGACCTGATCCGCGCGCGCGACCACGGCGTGGATGGGCGTTTCGCCCGCACGGTCACGGCGCGAGCCGGCGCGCGGGTGCCGCTCGAGCGGCTGATCCAGATCCGCGACCACGGCGGGTTGGACTAGCCGGCAGGCGGGCCGGCGGCGAGTCGCTCCGCCGGTTGCCCACAGGCTCCCCGCGCTGGCGCGCTCCGGCCGCCGCTACGACGCCTTGCGCCCCGCGCGTGCGGCCGCCTCGGCCCACACGAAGCCGCGCAGCGCGGCGAATCCCTCGCCGGTCTTGGCCGAGACCACGAACGATCCGGGATACTCGACGCGCAGGCCCAGGGCCTGGTCGGGGTCGGCGAGCAGGTCGCACTTGTTGAAGACCAGCGTCGTGGGGCGCGGATGGTCGAGGATCCCTTCCAGCACCTCCTCGACCGCGGCGATCTGGCGGCGGAACGACGGGTCGGCGGCGTCCACCACGTGCAGCAGGACGTCGGCCTCGATGGCCTCGACCAGCGTGCTGTGGAACGAGGCGACCAGGTGGTGCGGCAGCTTGCGGATGAAGCCCACCGTGTCGGTCAGCAGCGCCACCTGCCGGTCGGCGCTCACCATCTGGCGGGTGGTGGCGTCGAGTGTGGCGAACAGGCGGTCCTCGACGAACACCTGCGAGCGGGTGAGCGCGTTGAAGAGCGTGCTCTTGCCGGCGTTGGTGTAGCCGACGATGGCCGCGCGGAACTCGCGGCGCCGCCTGCGGCGCTGTGTCTCGCGCTCGCGCTCGACCGGGTCTCGCCAGGACCGCGCGTGCCGATGCCGCCCGCCTGGCGCTCCAGGTGCTTCCACATGCCGGTGAGCCGCGGCAGCGTGTACTCGAGCTGCGCCAGCTCCACCTGCAGCCGCGACTCGCGCGTGCGCGCGCGGCGGGCGAAGATGTCGAGGATCAGCTCCGAGCGATCCACCACCTTGCGCCCGAGCGCCTTCTCGAGGTTGCGCATCTGGGCGGGCGAGAGGTCGTCGTCGAAGATGACCATGTCGGCATCCAGCGCTTCGACCCGCGCCTTGACCTCCTCGAGCTTGCCCTTGCCGACGAAGGTGGCCGGATGCACGGTGCCGCGCTTCTGCATGATCGTGTCGAGCACGCGCGCCCCGGCGGTGTCGGTGAGCCGCGCCAGCTCCTCGAGCGAGCGCGTGAGGTCGGGGTTCCGCCGGCCGCCATGGCCCACCAGGACCGCGCCCTCGGCGCGCGGCGGGTTGACGACCTGGTGCAGGACCTTCAAGCGCCCGGCCTGACTTCCAGATCGTAGCGGGCGGGGGTCAGGTTCTCGAACGTGCCGTCTTCGCGCACCAGCACCAGGTCCTCGATGCGCACGCCGAGCTCCTGGGACGGGTAGTAGAGCCCGGGCTCGACGGTGATGACCATGCCCGGCACCAGCGGCTGCGTGTTGGACGGCGGTCCGCCCAGCCGCGGCGCCTCGTGGACCGCGAGTCCCACGCCGTGGCCGAGCCCGTGCACGTAGCCCTCCTGCGCCGTGGCATCGGTGCGCGGCGTCGCGTGCCCGCGCTGCTCGAACAGCTCGCACACCCGCTCCTGCGAATCCCGGCAGGCGTCGCCCACTTTGAGGCGGTCCATCGCCAGCCGGAACGCGTCGTGCACGTCGGCGAACAGCCGCTGCAGCGGCGCCGGCGCCGGCCCCATGCAGAAGGTGCGGGTGAGGTCGCTGAAGTACCCGCCGCCCGCCTCGCCCGGGAAGATGTCCACCAACAAGGGTGCCCCCGCGCGCAGCAGGTCGGCGTCGTTGCCGCGGTTGTGGGGTACGCCGGCGTCGCGGCCCTGCGAGACGATGGTCTCGCCGCCCTCGAGCCCGTGCGCCAGGAACTCCTCGTGCAGCAGGTGGCGCAGCCCGCCGAGCGTCACCGGGCCGTTGCCGTTGCGGAAGTGGTCGCCGTCGCGCTTGAGCTGGCCGAGATGCTCCCGCAGGCGTTCGATCGCCGCGACCGCGCCCTGCGAGGTGCGGCGCAGCACCTCCACCTCGTCGGCGCTCTTGGTCATGCGCGCGAGCGTCAGCACGTCGGGGTGGCCGCGATCGACCTTCAGCGCCGGGTTTTCGGCCAGCGCGCGCTCGAGCATGTCGTAGGCGAACCCCGCACCCAGGTCGCCGAAGAACGCCACCGGTCCGGCGATGCCGAGCGAGGCGCAGGTGTCGGCCATGAGCACGCCGAAGGCGCGCGCCGGGCGGCCTTCGCGCTCGATCAGGTCGTTGAGCTGATGCTGGGCGAAGCTCGAGCACTCGCAGCCGACCTGCGCCGCCTGGTCCCGCTCCATCGCGTCGTGGATCAGGTGCGCGCGCCCGTCGGCCGCCCGCACGTACATGCCGTAATGGATGCGCTGGCCGGTGGCGTAGTAAAAGGCCGTGTTGTAGCGGTCGTAAGCGAACACGACCATGCCGGCCAGGCCGCGCTCGCGCATGAGCCGATCGATGTCCTGACGCACGCTGTCCTCCTCTCGTGTGGCGGTCCTTCTCGCGGTGCCGGGCGTTGATGCTAGTGCATCGGCACGTGCGGGTGAAGCGTGGAGCGCGGCCGCGGAGGCCCCGCCGCGGCGCCCGGACTTGGGCCCGAGAGGCCTGGTGGGGCGTGGCGCCGCAGGGGATGGCGCATTCGCTTCGCCCGGCGGCGGCGATCCGGGCGCCACGATCCGGGGTCCCACCCGTGGGTCGCCGTGGGGCGGCAAGGGGTTGTAGTGTCCCGCGCCGTGACCTCGACACCCCCCAGCCCCCGCCGGCCCGCGCCCGCCGTGGCGGTGCTGCTCGCCCTGGTCGTCAGCGGCGTGGATGCGGCCCTGCTCGCCTGGGCGCTCGGCGGGCTCGGGGCCCTGCTCGCCCACCACCGCGCCCTCGCCCTGCTGGCACTGTGGGCGGTGGGCGGCATCACGCTGGCGCTGCTGCGCCCGGTGCGCGGGCAGGACACGGTCGCGGTCGAGCGCGAGTCGCCGTTGGT
>VBPB01000130.1 GCA_005893365.1 Candidatus Eiseniibacteriota bacterium | reverse complement strand
CTGGGCCTGTGTCAGCCCGCGCTTG
This sequence comes from Candidatus Eiseniibacteriota bacterium, assembly GCA_005893365.1. Taxonomy (GTDB): domain Bacteria; phylum Eisenbacteria; class RBG-16-71-46; order RBG-16-71-46; family RBG-16-71-46; genus WS-11. Next base: position 7,193 of record VBPB01000130.1, on the reverse strand, counting down.
ACGATGACGTCGCAGATGCGAGAGACCAGCTCGGACTTCGCCAGAAGTGCAGCGGCATCGGGAAGACCGAGATCCTCGAACACGTTTCCGCTGCTGCGCTCGATCCGGGGAGCAGCTGCTCCCCGCTTTGTTTCAACCTTCGCTCTTGCGCCAGATCTCATAGTCTCTCTCCGTCAACTTGAGCCGCTCCCTCAGGAGTTCAATCTCCTTCTTCCTCGCTCAGCACGCGCGCCTCCGTTCGGCCACGGCCCCGCCAGCCTCAGTCCACCCGCTTCGCCACCATCACCACGCGCGGCAGCTCGAAGTTGACGTCGTCACCGTCGGGGCGCACGCGCAGGTAGTCGCGCACCTTGGCCGGGGCTTGGAGCAGCATCCGGCGGCACTCCTCCGCGATCGCGCTGGACGCCCCGCTGCGCGCGAGCCAGTCGAGCAGCGAGCGCCCCTCGGGGAGCTCGACCACGTAGTCCTCGACGACGTCGACGCGCAGGCCGGCGCCCTCCACGATGCCGCGCCACTCGCGGGCGCTGTAGTTGCGCACCGTGGTCGGGTCGTGGAGCGTGTCGAGCCGGTTCAGGAACGCGTCGATCTCGGGATCGTCGGGCACGGTGCCGTCGGCGATGCCGAGCCGGCCGCCGCGCGCGAGCACGCGCGCCATCTCGGCGACCGCGGCGCGGATGTCGGTGAAGTGGTGCGGGCAGGCGCGCGAGGTGACGAGGCCGAAGGCGCGATCGGCGAACGGCAGGCGGTGGGCGTCGCCGCGCACCGTCTCGAGATTCGCGACCGCGGCGCGGCGCGCGGCCAGGCGCGCCGCCACCAGCATCTCGGGCGCCGCGTCGTAGGCCACGGCACGCGCGACGTACGGGGCGAAGGCGATCGCCACCGGTCCGGGCCCGCTGCCGATGTCGAGCAGCGTCTCGTCGGCCACGGGCTCCATGCGCTCGAGGAGCATGACCCGCGTCGTCCCCTCGAGGTGGGCGCGGCTCACCGCGTACTGGCGCGCGTGCTCGCCGAACTGGCGCGCGGTCTCGGCCAGCGCGGGGAGCGCCCGGTCGGGATCGGTCGCGCGCGGATCGTTCATGCCATCGCCGAGGCGGCGTGCGCCGCGCTCAGCCCCGGGCCGGCGCGGCGCTCTCGACCGGCCGCCCCGCCCGCCGGTAGGCGTCCATGCCCCCCACGACGTTGACGACGCGCGCGAACCCGGCGCGCTGGAGGAGGCTCGCCGCGATGCCGCTGCGATAGCCGCTGGCGCAGATCACCGCCCACTCGGCGCCGCGATCCAGCTCGCCGAGCCGCGACTCGAGCTGGGCGAGCGGCACGTGCGTGGCGCCGGGAAGATGAGCGTCCTCCCACTCCGGCGTGCGGCGCACGTCGAGGATGCGGCGCGCGCCGGTCGTGAGCGTCTCGGCCGGCACCTCGGCGATGACGGCGACCGGCAGCCCCGCGGCCCGCCAGCCCTCCCATCCGCCCTCCAGCACGCCGACCACGCGCTCGTAGCCCACGCGGGCCAGGCGCATCACCGCCTCCTCGATCCGGTCCTGGTCGGTGACGATCAGCAGCTCCTGGTCGGGCTCGAGCAGGGTCCCCACCCACGAGGCGTACTGGCCGTCGAGCGCCACGTTGAGCGCCCCCTCGGGATGCCCGGCCGCGAACGCGGCGGCCGGCCGGGTGTCGAGGACGACCGCACCCCCTCGCGCCGCGGCGGCGAACGCGTCCGGCGCCAGCGGCGGCGGCATCGGGCGCTCGGCGTCGAGGGCGGGGCCCGCCTTGTTGAGGTCGCGGGAATAGAGGTAGTAGATCGGTGTCTCCGGCACGTCGCGCGTCACCTCGGCGATGAACGCCTCGCGCGGCATGGGCCTCAAGGCCGCGTTCATCATCCGCTCGCGGCCGATGGTGCTCCAGGTGTCCTTGCTGATGTTGCGCCCGCACAGCGAGCCCGCCCCGTGCGCGGGGTAGACGCGCGTGTCGTCGGGGAGCGTCAGCAGCTTGCCGTGCAGGCTGTCGTACATCATGCCGGCCAGCTCCACGACCGGCAGGCGCGAGGAGAGGATGTCGACCCGCCCCACGTCGCCCACGAACAGCGTGTCGCCGGTGAGCACCGCCCACGGCCGCCCATCCGGCGCGCCCTCGTAGACCAGGAACGAGAGGCTCTCGGGCGTGTGGCCCGGGGTCTCGATCGCCTGGAGCGTGACGCCCCCCACCCGCAGTGTGTCGCCGTCGCTCAGCGGGCGGTGCGGATAGCCCGCCTCGGCCTTGCCCCCCACGCCGATGGTGGCGCCGGTGCGGGCCGCCAACTCGCGGTGGCCGGAGACGAAGTCGGCGTGCAGGTGGGTCTCCAGGATCCAGGTGATCGTGAGGCCGTGGGCCGCCGCCTCGTCGAGGTACATCTGCACGTCGCGCGAGGGATCCACCACCACCGCCTCGCCCTGGTCGCCGATCAGGTAGGAGGCGTGCGCGAGACAACCGACGTAGAACTGTTTGAAGTGCATGCGGGCCTCCCGGGGCGGGCTGAGTGCGTTCGGCGACCGCATGATGAAAGCCCAAGTGCGTGGCGGTTGCAATGGGCGGATGCGAGGAGGGCCGGGCGCCGAGCCGATATACTCCCGCGCCATGACCCGGGAGGACGGGTGAGCGCGCGCGCGGCGAAGGCCGCGGACCGGCCGGCCGGCCCCGGTTCGCGGCCGCCGGCACTCGCCCCGCGCGCCTTGACCGCCCTGGTGGTGACGCTGCTCGGGCTCCTCCTGCTCTCCCAGTACCCGCACGCGTTCCGCGGCCCATTCGTGGGCGACGACTACCTGTTCTTGGAGAAGACGCGGCTCATGGGAGTGCCCGCGCTGCTCCTGCCGCGCGCGCTCGCGTTCCACTACTACCGGCCCATCTCGCGCGAGCTCCACTACTGGGTGCTGACCCGGACCTTCGGCCCGCGCGAGCTGCCCTTCCACGTCGCGAGCATGCTGCTGGCACTGGCGGCGGGCGCCCTCTACTTCCTGCTGCTGCGGCGGCTCGCGGGTGCGGGGATCGCGGCGGTCGCGGCGGCGGCGGTGTTCGCGCTGGCGGCCTGGGGCGTCCTGCTCTTCTGGGCGGCGGGCGCGCAGGACCTCTGGATGCTGGTCTTCGCCCTCGGCGCCCTGCTGTGCGTCGCCTATGGACGCCACCGCGCGGCGATCCCGCTGTTCGCGGCGGCACTCCTCAGCAAGGAGACCGCGGCGGTGCTGCCCGGCATCGCGCTCGCCTACCTCGTCGCGATCGACCGGCTGCGCCCGCGCGCGGCGCTGGCGCGGACCGCGGGGCTGTGGGCGGTCGCCGTGGCGTGGGCGGCGTTCCATCCCATGCTCGGCGGGCGGCTCTTGCACCCGATCCACGAGGCGACGCTCCCGGGCCTGCATCAGCCGCTCGATCGCATCGCCGTCCACACGCTGCTCGCGGTCGTCAACCTCGACGAGTGGCCGAAGCCGGTGGGCGGTTGGGGTCCCGTGCTCGGCATGGGGGTGGTCGCGGTAGCACTGCTCGGCGCCACCGCGCTCGCGGGCCTCGCCTCCGCCCCGCGCCCCACTCCGGCCCCTCGCCCCACCGCGCCGGCGTCGCGCGTGGCCGGCTTCGGCGCGGCGTGGGCGCTGCTCGCCTGGTGCCCGCTCGCGATGCCGGGCCTCGGCTGGCACGCCTACTACGCGATGTTCGGGATGCTCGGCGCCTGGTGCGCGCTCGCCGCCCTCCTGGCGCGGCGCCCGGCGCTGGCCATCGGCGTGGTGGTGACGCTGGCGCTGCTCCGCGCCGGGCGGGCCGAGACGCCCTCGGCGGACTGGGGCAGCGAGTGGTTCCAGCGCCGCGCGGCCAACTTCGGCGCGCTCACGCGCGCCTACCTGTTCTCGCGCTACCCGTCGTTCCCGCCGCACTCGCGCATCTACATGGCCGAGCTGCCGGGCGGCATGTGCCTGGTGCCGGGCGGCGAGGAGTCGCCGGCGCTGCGCGTCTGGTACCGCGACACGACGCTCCAGACCTACTTTGCGTCCCGCTATCGGCCGCGGCCCGCCGGCGTCAACGCGGGCCGCGACTACCTGTTCACCTACGACCCCACCTTGGGCTGGCGGGAGGACTCGATCGTCGTCCTCCCCGAGCATCCCTCCGGCGAGCAGCGCCTGGCGTACGCCGAGTTCATGGGGACGCTGGGCAACTTCGGCGCGGCGCGGGCGCAATACCAGGCGCTGGTGGCGCTGGCGCCACAGCGCTGGGAGTTCGCGTTCAACCTGGGCTCGTGCCTGGTGCAGCAGGGCGACTCGGCCCTGGCCGCGCGCTGGTATCAGCGCGCCGCGGCCCTGCCCGGGGCGCCCGAGCGGATCGTGCGGACGGCGGAACGGATGCGGCGGTTCCTGCCGCCGTAAGGCCGGAGGCCCGGCCCGCACAGGCGGCGACTACCCCCCGCCCGCTCCCGCCGTCATGCCCTTGCCGGTCTTGAGCTGCTCCATCACCGCCTCGAGCACGCCCTTGGGCGGGCGCACTGTCTCCTGGGGCAGCGTCGCCAGCGCCTCGTCCACCAGGTTGAGCTCGTCCTCGAACGGCTTGAGGGACGGCTGGGCGTAGAGGAGGCCGGTCAGCAGCTTCTGCTCGGCGCGCGACGCGTGGAGGACCGACAGCGCCCGCTCGCGGCTGGTGGGATCGTAGTCCTCGGCCAGCTTCTTGAGGAAGAGGTGCGAGCCGTCGGGCATCTCGACCTCGCGCGTGGTGCCGGGCTCGTAGTCGACCGTGATGTCCTCGTAGTAGGGCACGTACTCGATGTCGTGCAGCGGCGCGTCGTGCTCCTTGACGTAGGCGTACGACTTGCTGGAGCCCTCGTGGTCCGCGAAGGTCACGCACGGGCTGATGACGTCGAGCACCGCGGTGCCGCGATGGGCGAACGCCGCCTTGAGCAGCGGCCGCAGCTGCTTCTGGTCGCCCGAGAACGAGCGCGCCACGAACCCGCAGCCCAGCTCGATGGCCAGCGCGCAGCAGTCGATGGGCATGAGGTCGTTGATCGAGCCGCCCTTGGTGGTGCTGCCGACGTCGGCGGTGGCCGAGAACTGGCCCTTGGTGAGCCTGTACACCCCGTTGTTCTCGATGATGTAGACCACCGGCACGTTGCGGCGCACCAGGTGGCAGAACTGCCCCAGGCCGATGCTCGCGGTGTCGCCGTCGCCCGAGACGCCGATGAGCATGAGCTTGTGGTTGGCCACGCGCACGCCGGTGGCGATGCTGGGCATGCGCCCGTGGACGGCGTTGAAGCCGTGCGACTCACCGAGGAAGTAGGCGGGCGTCTTGCTGGAGCAGCCGATGCCCGAGAGCTTGGCCACCTCGCTGGGCTTGAGCCCCGTCTCGTAGGCCGCCTGGATGATGGCGGCGGTGATGGCGTTGTGCCCGCAGCCGGGACAGAGCGTGCTCTTGGCGCCGTCGTAGTCGGCGCGCGTGAGGCCGATGCGGTTGCGGGCCGGCGCGACGGGCCCGGTCGCCTTGGGGGTCGCGTCACTCATCGCCGCGCCACCTCCGGCACCCGCGCGGTCGCCTTCGCGCCCTCGCCGGCCGCGATTGGCCCCATCACCGAGCGCGCGTCGAGCGGCAGGCCGTCGTAGTGGAGGACCGGGCGCAGCCGGGCCGCGTGCTCCGGGTACTCGATCTTGAGCAGCGACGCCATCTGCGCGTCGCGGTTCTGCTCGACCACGTAGACCCGCTCGTGACGCGCGACGAAGTCGCGGACTTGGTCGGTGAACGGCAGCGCCTTGAGCAGCAGATAGTCGGTCTCGACGCCGGATTCCTCGCGCAGCCGGTCGCGCGCCTCGACCACCGCCCAGTGGCTGGAGCCGTAGGCGATGATGCCGGCGCTAAGGCCCTGGCCGTCGATCACCGGCGCCGGCACCAGGCCGCGCGCGGTCTCGTACTTCTTCGCCAGCCGGTCCATGCCGCCCCGGTAGTCCTCGGGCTTCTCGCTGTATTGCGCCGCCTCGTTGTGCCCCGAGCCGCGCGTGAAGTAGACGCCCTTGGGATCCGTGGTGCCGGGCAGCGTGCGGAACGGCACGCCGTCGCCATCGATGTCGCGATAGCGCTCGAACTTGGGGAGTGTCGCCAGCTCGCGGTCGGTGAGCACCTTGCCGCGCTGCATCGGCTCGCTCGGGTACGGGAACGGATCGCTCATCCAGGTGTTCATGCCCAGATCGAGGTCCGAGAGCACGAACACCGGCGTCTGGAGCTGCTCGGCCAGGTCGAATGCCTGGGTGCCGAACTCGTAGCAGTCGCGCGCCGAGCTCGGCAGCAGCACCGGGTGCTTGGTGTCGCCGTGCGAGCTCAGGTGAGCGGACAGGAGGTCGGCCTGCGAGGTGCGGGTCGGCAGCCCGGTGCTGGGGCCGACGCGCTGGATGTCCCAGATGACCGCCGGGATCTCGGCGTAGTAGCCGTAGCCGGTGAACTCCGACATGAGCGAGATGCCGGGCCCCGAGGTCGAGGTCATCGAGCGCGCCCCGGCCCAGCCCGCGCCCAGCACCATGCCGATGGCCGCGATCTCGTCCTCGGCCTGCACCACCGCGAAGGTGGCCTTGCCGGTGGCTGGGTCGCGGCGGAACCGCTCGAGGTAGCCGATCAGCGACTCGACCAGGCTGGTCGAGGGCGTGATGGGATACCAGGTGACCACGGTGACGCCGCCGAACAGCGCGCCGAGCGCCCCGGCCGCGTTGCCGTCGATCAGGATCTTGCCCTGCGTGGCGTTCATGCGCGCGGCGCGGAAGGGCGGGCGCTGGGTGAAGTTGGCGTGCGCGTGCTCCCACCCCGCCCGCACCGCGGCGTGGTTGAGCGCCAGCGCCTTGGGCTTCCGGCCGAGCTGGGCGTCGAGCGCCTTCTCGATCTCGTCCTCGGCCACGCCCAGCAGCTCGGCGAGCACGCCGACGTAGATCATGTTGCCCACCAGCCGCCGCAGCTTGACGTCGGTGGTGATGGGCTCCATCAGCTTGGCCACCGGCACGCGGTAGACCGTGCGGTCGTCGGGGATCGGCGGCACCTTGATGGTCTCGTTGAGCACGATGATGCCGCCCGGCTGGACCGACGCGACGTCCTCGGCCGCCGTCTCCGGGTTCATCACCACCAGGATGTCGGTCTCGGCCCGGCGCGCGATGTAGCCGTCCTTGTTCAAGCGGATCGTGAACCAGGTGGGGAGCCCCGCGATGTTCGACGGGAACAGG
>VBPB01000129.1:5457-12801 GCA_005893365.1 Candidatus Eiseniibacteriota bacterium | reverse complement strand
CAGGGCCACGAGCACTTCATCCGCATGCAGGGCAAGAAGCTCTACCCGTTCGCGGTACGCTCGATGGAGGACAGCATGCGGCGCTGCCTGGCCCAGGCCGGCGTCGAGCCCGGCGAGCTCGAGGTGGTGATCCCGCACCAGGCCAACGTGCGCATCATCGACGCGGTGCGCGAGCGGCTCGGCGTCCCGCCCGAGAAGGTGCCGGTCAACATCGACCGCTACGGCAACACGTCGTCGGCCTCGATCCCGATCACGCTCGACGAGTTGGTGCGCGCGGGACGGCTCAAGCCCGGCGACCTGGTCGGCTTCTGCGCGTTCGGCGGTGGCGTCACCTGGGGCGCCTCGCTGGTCCGCTGGACCATGGCGCGCCAGATCCCGTCCGCCAAGGACCGGACCGCCGCGCTGCGGTCCGAGAGCCCGGTCGCCCGATGAAGCTCGCCTTCCTGTTCCCGGGCCAGGGCGCCCAGTCGGTCGGCATGGGCCGGGGGCTCGCCGAGCGCTTCCCGGCCGCGCGCCACGTGTTCGAGACCGCCGACCGCGTCTTGGGCTTCCGGCTCTCCGACCTGTGCTGGAAGGGTCCGGCCGAGGAGCTCACCAAGACCGTGAACGCGCAGCCGGCCCTGCTCACCCACAGTGTCGCGGCCCTGCGGCTGCTGGACGCCGAGGGAATCCGGCCCGCGTGGGTCGCCGGCCACAGCCTGGGCGAGTACTCGGCGTGCGTCGCCGCGGGGGCGATCGCCTTCGAGGACGCGCTGCGCCTGACGCGCCGGCGCGGCGAGCTCATGTACCAGGCCGGCCTCGAGCGCCCCGGCACCATGGCGGCGATCCTCGGGCTCGCGGCGGACCAGGTCGAGGCGGCGTGCGCCGACGCCGCGGATGCGGGCGTGGTGCGCGCGGCCAACCTGAACGCGCCCGGCCAGGTGGTGATCTCGGGCGAGCGGCCGGCGGTCGAGCGCGCCTGCGCCCTGGCGCGCGAGCGCGGCGCCCGGCGCGCCATCGTGCTCGAGGTGAGCGGAGCGTTCCACTCGCCGCTGATGGGCTCGGCCGCGGCGGGATTGGCGGAAGCGCTGGCGGAAGTCACGGTGCACGACGCGCTGGTCCCGGTGGTGGCCAACGTGTCGGCGGAGCCGTTGCGCAAGGCGACCGAGATCCGCTTGGGCCTCGAGGCGCAGCTGCTGGGGGCCGTGCGCTGGGAGGATTCCATGCGACGGCTGGTCACGCTCGGTGCCCAGGGCTTCGTCGAGGCGGGGACCGGCAAGGTGTTGTGCGGGCTGCTGCGCAGCCTCGACCAGGGCCTTGCCGCGTGGAACGTCGAGGACCCCGAAAGTCTCCAGGGGACCCTCCAGGCGCTGGCGAGCGGCATCGGAAGCGTGGCGCCGCCCGGGACGGGTCCGGGCAGCCTCAAGGAGGCCTGAGATGGATGCGATCACGAGCACGCGCGGAGCCGACGCGGTGGCCGGGAAGGGCGAGCTGGCCGGGCAGGTCGCCTTCGTGACCGGCGGGGCCTCGGGCATCGGCCTGGCGACGGCGCAGGTCCTGGCCGCCCGCGGGGCGTCGGTGGCGATCTTCGATCTCAACCTGGACCGCGCGCGCGCGGCGGTCGATGGGCTGCGCGCCGCGGGCGGCGCGGCGCATGCGTTCGCCGCCGACATCGCCGACGCGGCCTCGGTCGAGACCGCCTTCACCGCGGCCTTGGCCCAGCTGGCCCGGGTGGACATCCTGGTCAACAACGCCGGCATCACCCGCGACGGGCTGCTGCTGCGCATGAGCGACGAGCAGTGGCAGCAGGTGATCGACACCAACCTGACCGGCGCGTTCCGCTGCTGCCGCACGGTGGCGCGCGCGATGATGAAGTCGCGCTACGGGCGGATCGTCAGCATCTCCTCGGTGGTGGCCCTGATGGGCAACGCCGGCCAGGCCAACTACGCGGCCTCCAAGGCCGGCCTGCTGGGCTTGACCCGCGCGCTGGCGCGTGAGCTCGCCCCGCGCGCCATCACGGTCAACGCCGTGTGCCCGGGCTACATCGCCACCGAGATGACCGCCCGGTTGCCGGACGCCGTCAAGGTCGAGCTGGCCGCCAAGATCCCGCTGGCCCGCCTGGGTGAGCCCGCGGAGGTGGCGGAGGTGATCGCCTTCCTGGTGTCGCCGCGGGCGGGCTACGTGACCGGCCAGGTGTGGACGGTGGACGGCGGCATGGTGATGTAGTCGAATGCAGCCGGGCGGCGTGGACGGTCCAGGCCTCCCGAAACGGAACCCCAAACCAGGAGGTGGCATCAGTGGCATCGTTCAGCGAGGACCGGGTGAAGGAGATCATCGCCAAGGAGCTGGAGGTCGAGGTCAAGCAACTCACCCCCCAGGCCAAGTTCATCGAGGACCTCGGCGCGGATTCGCTCGACATCGTCGAGCTGGTCATGGCGCTCGAGGAGGAGTTCGGCCTCGAGATCCCCGACGAGGAAGCGGACAAGCTCAAGACCGTCGGCGACGCGATGAACTACCTCAAGTCGCACGCGACCGCGGCGTCCTGAGCTCCATGACCCTGAGCTCCATGACCGGCAGCGCTGTCGTGCGTCGCCTCGAGGGTGCGGGCGGGCCATCGCCCGTGGACTTAGGCCGCGATCGCGTCCTGGAGGGAGTCGGCACCCGTGGGTGAGCCAGGACGGGTGTTCATCACCGGGACGGGGGTCATCTCCCCGCTCGGCAACAGCACCGAGACGTTCTGGACCAACCTCATCGCCGGGAAGTCCGGGGCCGGGCCCATCACGCGCTTCGACGTCTCGGCCTACCCCACCCGCTTCGCCTGCGAGGTGAAGGACTTCTCGACCGAGGGGATCATCGACCGCAAGGACGCCCGGCGGATGGACCGCTTCGTCCAGTACGCGGTGGCGGCGAGCCACGAGGCGATCCGGAGCTCCGGGATCGAGCTCGAGGCCATCGACCGCGCGCGGGCGGGGGTGATCATCGGCTCGGGGATCGGCGGCATGGAGACCTTCGAGGACCAGCACGCGGCGCTGATGAACAAGGGACCGGGCCGCGTCAGCCCGTTCTTCATCCCGATGATGATCGTGGACATGGCCGCGGGGCAGATCTCCATCCGGTTCGGCCTCAAGGGCCCCAACTTCGCGACCGTCTCGGCGTGCGCGTCGGGAGCGCACGCGATCGGGGAGGCCCTCCGTCTCATCCGCGCCGGCGATGCCGACGTCATGATCGCGGGCGGGAGCGAGGCCACCATCACGCCCATGGCGTTGGCCGGGTTCGGCAACGCCCGGGCCCTGTCCACCCGCAACGACGATCCTCCGCGCGCCAGCCGTCCGTTCGATGCCGAGCGGGACGGATTCGTGATCGGGGAGGGTTCGGCCGTGCTGGTCCTCGAGAGCGAGGCGCACGCCCGGCGTCGTGGCGCCACCCCGGTGGCCGAGCTGTGCGGCTACGGGGCCAGCGGGGACGCGTATCACATGACCGCGCCGTGCGTGGACGGCGCGGGCGCGGCGCGCGCGATGCGGCGCGCGCTCGATGACGCGCGCCTTCCGATCGACCACGTGCAACACGTCAACGCCCACGGCACCGCCACGCCCGCCGGAGACCCGGCCGAGGTGGCGGCGATCAAGACCGTGTTCGGCGAACACGCGCGCCGGCTCGCGGTGACCTCCACCAAGTCGATGACCGGGCACCTGCTGGGTGCCGCCGGGGGCATCGAAGCGGTGGCGGTCGCCCTGACCCTGGCGCGCGGGATCATTCCACCGACCATCAACCTCGAAAGACCGGATCCCACATGCGACCTCGATTTCGTTCCCGCTCAGGCCCGAACGCAGACCGTGACGGCCGCCGTCTCGAACTCGTTCGGGTTCGGGGGTCACAACGTGACGCTGGCGCTGAAGGCCGTCGCCTAGAACGCGGCGGCCGGCGCTCGCGCCGCCGCGGCGGCCGCGGGCGTGGCCCACGGCCGACGCCCCCGACCCAGGGTTTCTCGTTCCTCCGCTGGCTCAAGGGCCTGTTCGCGCCCGAGCCGCCGCCCCCGGCGGTCCGCGGCCGGGCCACCAGCGCCCAGCTCAGCGACATGGAGGCCCGCGCGATGGCGGACTTCTGCCGCCAGTACGGCATCACCTTCCGTGATCCCGGGCTGCTCAAGCTGGCGCTCACGCACCGCTCCTACCTGCACGTGACCGGGCAGGGCCCGCGTGAGTCCAACGAGCGCCTCGAGTTCCTGGGCGACTCGGTGCTGGGGCTCACCACCAGCGATTTCCTCTACCGCTCGCATCCCAGCGAACACGAAGGGCAGCTCACCAAGACCAAGTCGCTGCTGGTCTCGAAGGCCATCCTCTCGCGGCGCGCGCTGGCGATGGGGCTCGGCCGCTTCGTGCTGATGAGCCACTCGGAGATGGAATCGGGCGGCCGCCTGCGGCTGTCGATCCTGGCCGACGCGTTCGAGTCGGTGATCGGCGCCATCTACCTGGATCAGGGCTTCCCGGCGGCGCAGGCGTTCATCGAGCGCTGGCTGCTGCGCGAGTCGCGCGTCATCGTGGCCGACAAGCAGCACACCAACTACAAGAGCCACCTGCAGGAGTACGTGCAGAGCACCTTCCGCACCCACCCGGTCTACCGGATCCGCAGCGAGATGGGCCCCGACCACTCGAAGCAGTTCATGGTCGAGGTGATGGTCGGGCGCCGGCAGCTGGGGGTGGGACGCGGGCCGAACAAGAAGGAGGCCGAGCAGGCGGCCGCGCGCAACGCGCTCGAGGCGGTCGAGGCCGGGCCGCTCTCGGATCGCGAGACGCGACGCGTCGAGCGCGAGCCGCGTGACTCAGGCCCCGAGGAGGCGGGCGGCGCGGGAGAGGCGCCGGCCGTCGAGCCGGACGAGGAGGCGTCGGAACACGGTCGCGGTCGCCGTCGTCGGGGTCGCCGGGGTGGGCGGGGCCGCCGCGAAGGCTGGGAGACGCCGGCGGCAGGCGCCGCGCCGGGGACGCCCCCGCCCGCGGCACCGCCGCGCGGTGAGGCGGGGGCGGGCGAGGCCCCGGGCCGAACCGACGATCGCTCGGCACGGCGCGATCGACCCGAACGGTCCGAGCGGGCGGAACGCCCCGAGCGGACGGAGCGCACCGAGCGCCCGGAGCGGGGCGAGCGCGCGACGCGGGGTCCGGGACGGTTCGAGGGCGCGCGTCCGGCGCCGCCGCCGTCGCCGGCGCCGCGGCCGCCGGAACTCGAGCCACGGCCCTCGGCCCACGAGGAGGACGAGAACGAGGAGGTCGGGCGCCCGGAGGGTCCGCAGGAGGAGTGGCACGTCGATCCCTTCGCGCTCAAGCCGCCCGCGGCCCTGGAGCCCCCGCGCGCGATCCCCGCGATGCCGATGCCGCCCGCGGTGAGCGTGCCCCCGCCGGCGAGCGTGATGCCGCCCGAGGCACCGCCGCTGCGGCCGATGGTCGAGGAGGCGGACGACGAGGCGGAGGAGGCGGCGCACGAGCCGCCGTCGCCCGCCACCGACGAGCCGGCCACGGCCGAGGGCCGAAGCGGCGAGGCGGACGAGGAGGACTTGGGTCCCCGGTATCCCGAGACCGGACCCGCGCCGCCCCCACCGCCACCGCCCAGCTGGGGTCGTCGCGGCCGGCGGGGGCACTGAGGCCGGGGCCAAGCCCGCGTCGCTCCGGGCCTCGCGCGCCGGCCGCCCGCGCGCGCCTCGCGGCGTCGGACGCCGCGGCGCGCGCGTGGCGCCGATGACGGCGGTGGCCGCGGCGCGAGCCCCATGCTAGGCTTTTGACCACATGCTGCTCGTCGCGTGCACTCTCGCCATCGTCGCCGCGACCTCGACACTCCCCCCGGACGCCCCGCCGCAGGCTCGCCGTCTTCAGTACCCGAGTGAAGAGGCGTTGCGCCGCTACGCCCAGGGCCGGCTCCTCGAGGAGCAGGGGCAGCGCGACCAGGCGCTGGGCGAGTACTCCCGCGCCCTGCTGCTCGACGACCGCGCGGCGAGCCTGGCGCGCCGCATGAGCGAGGCGGCCGCCAACGGGGGCGACGCGGCGCGCTCGCTGGAGTTCGCCGAGCGCGCGCTCAAGCTCGATCCGCACGACGCCCGCGCCCTGTGGCTCAAGGGGGCGGCCCTCATGAGCCTCGACCACGCCCATGAGGCGCTGGACGCCCTGGCGGCGGCGGCGCGCGAGGACTCGGAGCAGGTCGACTACCAGCGCGCCATGTCGCGCGCGGCCGACTTCCTGGGACAGACGGAGCTGGCGGTCCGCGGCTACCGGCGCACCGTGTGGCTCGATCCCTACGACACGGACTCCTGGTTCCAGTTGGCGACCAGCGAGGCGCGGCTGGGACACTTCGGCGCGGCCGACACCGCGCTGGCGGAGGTGGCGGACATGGCCCCGGCCCGCCCGGGGCTGGCCCTGCTGCGCGGCTGGGTGCGGGAGAACCTGGGACACCCCGACCAGGCGCTGGCGCTCTACCTCGACCATCTCAAGTCCCACCCCGACGACCAGGCGACGCGGCGGCGGGCGATGAGCCTGCTCGCCCGCGAGAAGCGCTTCGAGGAGGCCTATGCCGCGGCGAAGCGGATGACCCAGGCGAGCCCCGACGACCGGGAGCTCAACGGCATCGAGGCGGACCTCGCCTTCTCGGCCGGCCACGCGGACGCCGGTGTCGAGGCGCTGCGCCGGATGCGACACCGCTGGCCGGACGACGGCGACGTGCTGGCGATGAACGTCGGCATCCTGTCGCGGCACGAGCGGGCGCGCGACGCCGTGACCGAGGCCGAGGCCTGAGTCACCCGGCACCCCGCCGACCTGCGCGGGCGGCTGACCGCCGCCCAGGCGCGCATCCTGAATCACGAGCCCGCCGCCGCCCGCACGCACATCGACCAGGCCATCGCCATGGCCCCCGACTCGCTGGCCCCGCGCGTCGCGCTGGCGCAGTTCTACGACCGGCAGAAGCAACCGGCCGAGGCCGAGAAGGTCTGGGTGGAGGCGGCGCGGCGCTTCCCGGCGCACGACGGCGTGGCGTTCGACCTCGCCGCCTGCCGCGAGAAGCTGGGCGACCTGGCCGGGGCCGAGGCGGCGGTGCGCGACGTGCTGCGGCGCGAGCCCGAGAACCCGACCGCGCTCAACTTCCTGGGCTACCTCTGGGCCGACCACGACCGGCACCTCGACGAGGCCTTGGGGCTGATCAACCGGGCCCTGGCCCAGGACCCCGACAACGGGGCCTACGTGGATTCGCTCGGGTGGGCCTACTATCGGCTCGGCCGGCTGGGGGAGGCCCGGACCCAGCTCGAGCGGGCCGTCTCGCTCACCGGCGGGGACCCGATCGTCCTCGAGCATCTGGGCGATGTTTACAAGGACTTGTCACTCAATGACTTGG